>NZ_JBQQBV010000035.1:0-61789 GCF_052246355.1 Streptomyces sp. 3N207
GTAAGGCTCCCTGGAGATGACGGGGTTGATAGGCCGGGTCTGGAAGCACGGTAACGTGTGGAGGTGACCGGTACTAATAGGCCGAGGGCTTGTCCATAGATGCTCGCGTCCACTGTGTTGGTTCTGAGACAACAACCGCACTTCAATTGAAGAGTGTGCTTGTTCGCTAAGAGACTCCAGGTCCCGGATTCTGTTGATCCGGTGATTCCTGAACAGAGTTTCGGTGGTCATAGCGTGAGGGAAACGCCCGGTTACATTCCGAACCCGGAAGCTAAGCCTTTCAGCGCCGATGGTACTGCATGCGGGAGCGTGTGGGAGAGTAGGACACCGCCGAACAATTCTTGAGAAAGGGCCCTGTTGGCTGACGCCAACAGGGCCCTTTCGTTTTTTCATGCCCAATCGCGCCTCTTTTCTCCGCCCATCGGCGACCCCGTGCACGCTGGGTGAGCGGCGCCGGGTAGGGTCAGGGGGTAGCGTCGGCACGGTTACTCAGGAGGCCCACGGGTGGAGGTCCAGGAGACGCGGGTCCAGACGGATCGGGTCCTCACCATCCCGAACATCCTCAGCATGGCCCGCCTGGTCGGTGTGCCGGTGTTCCTATGGCTGATTCTCTGGCCCGAGTTCGGTGGTCCGAACTGCGATCTGTGGGCGCTGTTCGTGCTGGCTGCGAGCGGAGTGAGCGACTACCTCGACGGCAAACTGGCCCGTCGGTGGAATCAGATCAGCAACCTCGGCCGTATTCTCGACCCGGCCGCGGACCGGTTGTACATCCTCTCCACTCTTGTGGGCCTGACCTGGCGGGAGATTCTGCCGCTCTGGCTCACCATCACTCTGCTGGCCCGCGAACTGCTGCTGCTGGTCATGGTGTGGATCCTGGACCGCCATGGCTATGCGCCGCCGCAGGTCAACTTCCTGGGCAAGGCTGCGACCTTCAACCTGATGTATGCCTTCCCGCTGCTGCTGCTCAGTGACGGAAGTGGCTGGGTCTCGTCACTCGCAGCGATTTTCGGATGGGCCTTCGCAGGTTGGGGTACTGCTCTCTATTGGTGGGCAGGGATCCTCTATGTGGTCCAGGTTCGCCGTCTGATCAGGGCGGACACCGAGACGACCGACTGATACCCGCCTCTCCTCGCTCCGGGGGCCGGTTGCCCTGATTACGCCTTTGTAGGTCATCCTGGAGGGGTCATGGTCGGGATGACCGTCGTCTGTACGAGGAGGACGCTTCCGATATGAAGGCCGTCGTGATGGCTGGCGGCGAAGGCACGCGCCTTCGGCCGATGACCGCGAGCATGCCCAAGCCGCTCCTGCCGGTGGAGAACAAGCCGATCATGGAGCACGTGCTGCGGCTGCTCAAGCGTCACGGGCTCACCGAGACCGTCGTGACCGTGCAATTCCTGGCCTCGCTGGTCAAGAATTACTTCGGTGACGGTGAGGAGCTCGGCATGGAGCTCACCTACGCCAACGAAGAGAAGCCACTGGGGACGGCCGGCAGCGTCAAGAACGCCGAGGAAGCCCTGCGGGACGACGCATTTCTCGTCATCTCCGGCGACGCTCTCACCGACTTCGACCTCACCGACCTCATCCGCTTTCACCGGGAACGCGGTGCGATGGTCACCGTCTGTCTGACCCGGGTGCCGAATCCGCTGGAATTCGGTATCACCATCGTGGACGAGGACGGCAAGGTCGAAAGGTTCCTGGAGAAGCCGACCTGGGGACAGGTCTTCTCGGACACGGTGAACACCGGCATTTATGTGATGGAGCCCGAGGTCTTCGACTACGTCGAACCCGATGTGCCCGTCGACTGGTCCGGTGATGTCTTCCCGCAACTCATGAAGGAAGGCAAGCCGATCTACGGCTATATTGCCGAGGGGTACTGGGAGGACGTCGGCACCCACGAGAGTTATGTGAAGGCCCAGGCGGATGTACTCGAGGGCAAGGTCGACGCGGAGCGGGACGGCTTCGAGATCTCGCCCGGTGTCTGGGTCGCCGAGGGCGCCGAGGTGCATCCCGACGCCGTACTGCGTGGCCCCCTCTACATCGGTGACTACGCGAAGGTCGAGGCCGGCGCGGAGATCCGTGAACACTCTGTCATCGGCTCGAACGTCGTGGTCAAGAGCGGTGCTTTCCTGCACCGTGCCGTCGTGCACGACAACGTCTACATCGGTCCGCAGAGCAATCTGCGAGGCTGCGTCATCGGTAAGAACACCGACATCATGCGGGCGTCGCGGATCGAGGACGGTGCTGTCGTCGGCGACGAGTGCTTGATCGGCGAGGAGTCGATCGTCCAGGGGAACGTCCGTATCTACCCCTTCAAGACGATCGAGGCCGGCGCGTTCGTCAATACGTCCGTCATCTGGGAGTCCCGCGGGCAGGCGCATCTGTTCGGTGCGCGTGGCGTCTCCGGGATCCTGAATGTGGAGATCACGCCGGAGCTGGCGGTACGGCTGGCGGGCGCGTATGCGACGACGCTCAAGAAGGGCTCCACCGTCTGTACCGCCCGGGACCACTCGCGAGGCGCGCGTGCCCTCAAGCGGGCGATCATCTCCGCGCTGCAGGCCAGCGCGATCGACGTACGGGATCTGGAGAACGTGCCGCTTCCGGTGGCCCGGCAGCAGACGGCGCGGGGCAGTGCCGGCGGCATCATGATCCGTACGACGCCCGGGGTTCCGGACTCCGTGGACATCATGTTCTTCGACGAGCGGGGAGCCGACCTCTCCCAGGCCGGGCAGCGCAAGCTCGACCGGGTCTATGCGCGGCAGGAGTACCGCCGTGCCTTCCCCGGTGAGATCGGTGATCTCAGCTTCCCCTCCAGCGTCTACGACTCGTACACGGGCTCGCTGCTGCGCGCCGTGGACACCACCGGGGTCGCGGAGGCGGGCCTGAAGGTCGTGGTCGACGCTTCCAACGGCAGCGCGGGGCTGGTGCTGCCGAGTCTGCTGGGCCGGCTGGGCGTGGACGCGCTGACGATCAACCCGGGCCTGGACGAGTCGCGGCCGACGGAGTCGGCGGAGAGTCGGCGCGCCGGGCTAGTGCGGCTCGGGGAGATCGTCGCGTCGGCCCGCGCGGCGTTCGGGGTGCGTTTCGACCCGGTGGGGGAGCGCATCTCGCTGGTGGACGAGCACGGCAGGATCGTGGAGGACGACCGGGCGCTGCTGGTGATGCTCGACCTGGTCGCGGCCGAGCGGCGCAGCGGTCGGGTGGCGCTGCCGGTGACCACGACCCGGATCGCCGAGCAGGTCGCCGCCTACCACGGCACGCAGGTCGAGTGGACGACGACGTCTCCCGACGACCTCACCCGGGTCAGCAGGGATGACGACGGCACCGTCTTCGGTGGTGACGGCAGAGGCGGATTCATCGTCCCGGAGTTCAGTTCGGTCTTCGACGGCGCGGCTGCGTTTGTGCGGCTCATCGGTCTCGTGGCACGTACACAGTTGACGCTCAGTCAGATCGACGCACGTATCCCGCGGGCCCATGTGAGCCGGCGGGACCTGGCAACGCCTTGGGCGGTCAAGGGACTTGTGATGCGTACTGTCGTGGAGGCGGCGGGGGACCGGTCCGTCGACACCACCGACGGGGTGCGGGTGGTCGAGTCCGACGGCCGCTGGGTGATGGTGCTGCCCGACCCGGCGGAGGCCGTCACGCATCTGTGGGCGGAGGGGCCCGACGAGGCATCCGCGCAGGCCCTGCTGGACGAGTGGGCGGCAGTGGTCGACAGCGCGGGACACTGAGTGCCGCGGCGGGGCTCGCCCTTCTCCAAGGGCAAGTCCCGCCGTACGGAACAGGGGTGGGTGCATTCGGCGGCACGGGTCTCGACGTGCGACGATGTGCGGCATGTCGCAGCAGCACCCCACTCGGAGCACCCCGGCGCGGACCCCGCGGCCCGACGCTTCCATGTCGCTGCTGACCAATGCGATGGAGCACAGCCTCGACGACGGCTACGCGGAAGCTGCCGCCCGGCGGGGCGAGGTGGGCCGCTCGAGGATGCCCCGCACGCTGCGGGCCAAGGTGGGGCTGGCGGTAGGGCTGGTGCTGGCGGCCCTGGTGGTAACTGTGGGTGCCGCCCAGGCGCAGATCTCCGCGCCGAGCGTCGCCAAGGAGAAGCAGGAGCTCATCGAGCGGATCGAGTCCGGCGGTCACCGGGCCGACGAGCTTCAGGGGGACGTGGACAAGCTGCGGTCCTCGGTGGAGCGTCAGCAGCGGAAAGCTCTGCAGAAGCACGGCGACGAGCGGGGCAGGACCACCGCCCTGCTCTCCGGCGCCACCGCTGTCGAGGGTCCCGGCCTCAAGCTCGTGGTGGACGACGCCGAGGACGCCGAGTCCGGCGACGGTGACGGGCCCCGTAACACCGACGGGTTCTCCGACACGGGCCGGATCCGCGACCGCGATCTCCAGCGGGTCGTCAACGGATTGTGGGCGGCCGGCGCCGAAGCCGTCTCGATCAACGGCCAGCGCCTCACGTCACGGTCCGCCATCCGCGCGGCGGGTGACGCGATCCTGGTCGACAACAAGCCGCTGGTTCCGCCGTACACGCTGCTGGCGATCGGTCCCGGGAAGCAGTTCTCCCGGACCTTCCAGGACAGTGTCGACGGCCAGTACCTGTACGTCCTGCACAAGGACTACGGTGCCAGAACCAGCATTTCCGTCCAGGACAAGGTGCGGCTGCCTGCTGCGCCGAGTCTGATTCTGAGAACAGCGAAACCTGTGCGGACAGGGAAGGGCAGCACATCGTGATCGCCGTACTGGGCCTCGTCGTGGGAGTCGTGGCCGGACTTGTCGTCCGGCCCGTGGTGCCGCTGGCGGTCGAACCGTATCTGCCCATCGCCGTCGTCGCCGCGCTGGACGCGGTCTTCGGGGGCCTGCGCGCCATGCTGGACGGCATCTTCGACGACAAGGTCTTCGTGGTCTCGTTCCTCTCCAACGTGGTGGTGGCCGCGCTGATCGTCTTCCTGGGCGACAAGCTCGGGGTGGGTGCCCAGCTGTCCACCGGTGTGGTCGTCGTCCTGGGTATCCGGATCTTCTCCAACGCAGCCGCCATCCGTCGGCACGTGTTCAGGGCGTGAGGTCGATGAGTGACGACAGCAACGACAACAGGCCGGAGAACGGCAGCAGGCCGGGGAACGGCAGCGACCCGCAGCGCGAGCTTCCGCCGGAGCGCGAACCGGAACGCGAACTCCCCCAGGAGCGGCCGGAGACGACGGGCACACAGGGTGAGAACAGCGGCCCGCAGCTGACGGGACGGCAACGGCTCGTCAAGGCCGTCTGGCCACCCCGGGTGACGCGCGCCCAACTCATCGTCGCGCTCCTGCTTTTCGTCCTCGGCCTCGGGCTGGCGATCCAGGTGCGCTCAACCAGTGAGAACAGCGCGCTGCGCGGTGCCAGGCGTGAGGATCTGGTCCGCATCCTCGACGAGCTCGACGACCGCACCAAGCGGCTGGAGGACGAGAAGCGCAAGCTGGACGGGCAGCGCACTCAGCTTGAGACGTCCTCGGACCAGGCCGAGGAGGCGCGTAAGCAGACCAAGGAGAAGGAGGCCCAGCTCGGTGTGCTCGCCGGTACGGTGGCGGCCGAGGGGCCCGGTATCCATATGACGATCAAGGACCGGGCCGGAGCGGCGGATTCCGACACGCTGCTGGACGCGGTTCAGGAACTGCGGGCCGCCGGCGCCGAGGCCATGCAGGTCAACGGTGTGCGGGTGGTGGCCGGCACGCATTTCACCGACAGCGGCGGCGGGGTCGACGTCGACGGGCATAGGATCGACCAGCCTTACCGTTTCGAGGTCATCGGCAAGCCCGCCGATCTGGAACCGGCACTCAACATCCCCGGCGGCGTTGTGCAGACGCTGAAGAACAAGCAGGCCACAGTGGATGTGACCCGCTCGGGGAAGATCACCGTGGACGCCTTGCGACAGGCGAAGCGGCCTGACTACGCTCGGTCGTCATCGCGCTGAGATGGTGATAGGAGTTTCGGGGGGTCGGAGGGCAAGTTGGGCACCGCGTGGTGGAAACTGTCTACGGGTCACGGACGTTATTACAGCGTCAAGAGTGGCCAGTGAGAGCATCGAGGGTCTGTCCTGCCCCACGGGCGGGTCTGTTTCGTGCGAGGGGAATCGCCCGTGAGTTTTTTTGCGAAGTTGTTCGGCAAGGGCCGTCGGGGCGGCGACACGGGTACCGCACGGCACCGTGCTCCCCAAGGTGCGGAGACGACCGGAGGGGCGCCGGAGGGCAGTACCGAGCGCCCGCTGTTCCGTGACGAGGTGGCCGGGCCCGGAGGGGACAATTCGGGTGGTCGCGGCGCGGTTTCTGTTGACCCTGGCGCTCAGGGGCGCATAGGTTCCCAGGCACCGCCAACCTCAAATTCGGGTGGAGGTTCTGCCTTGCCGGTGTGTAACAGGTGTGGAGCCCGCGTCGCGGAAGCGAGCCGGTTCTGCTCCAACTGCGGTGCTCCCCTGCGGGGCGGCGCGCCCGCGGAAGGGGCGTCCGAGACGACGTCCACGATCTCCATCTCCGGTCTGGAGGCGTACGACTCCGAAACCACCGGCCAGCATGCCTCTCCGGTGCTGCCGCCCGAAGCGCAGGCAGCCGTCGACGCCCTGCCCATGGGCTCGGCGCTGCTGATCGTGCGGCGCGGCCCCAACTCGGGCAGCCGGTTCCTGCTCGACGGTGATCTGACCACCGCCGGGCGCCACCCGGAGAGCGACATCTTCCTGGACGACGTGACCGTCTCCCGCCGCCACGTCGAGTTCCGGCGCGGCCCGGACGGCACCTTCACGGTTTCCGACGTCGGCAGCCTGAACGGCACCTACGTCAACCGCGAGCGGATCGAGGCCGGAGTGCCGCTCGGGAACGGCGACGAGGTGCAGATCGGGAAGTACCGGCTGGTCTTCTTCGCGAGCCAGCGCACCCACTGACAGTCCCGGCAGGGAGGCTCATGCTGCACACGCCGTCCGGCGGTGCCCGTGCGGGCACCGCCGCCGGGCAGAAGAGCGGTCCGATGAGTATCGGCGCCGTCCTTGAGGCACTCCGTGCGGAGTTTCCCGAGGTCACCGTCTCCAAGATCCGCTTTCTGGAGGCCGAGGGGCTCGTCGAGCCGGCGCGTTCCCCGTCGGGGTACCGGAAGTTCCGGGCCGAGGACGTCGAGCGGTTGAGCTATGTGCTGCGGATGCAGCGGGACCACTATCTGCCGCTGAAGGTCATCAGAGAGCATCTGGAAGCGTTCGGCGAGGGCGCTCCCTACCCGGCCCTGCCGATGGTTCCGCCTCGTGACCCCGAGGAGCCGAACGTGGCGGGTGCGGTCCCTGCCATCCGTACCGGACGCAAGGAACTCCTCGGGCTCGTCGGTGCGCAGGAGCAGGAACTGGCCGAGTGGGAGGAGTACGGGCTGCTCGGCCCCGCCGAGGACGGTACCTACCGGCTGACCGATGTGACCGTGGCCCAGCTGGTGGCGGAGCTCGGCCGCTACGGAGTGGCGGCACGTCATCTACGCACTGTGAAGGCGGCCGCCGACCGCCAGCTGGATCTCGTCGAGCAGCTTGTCGCGCCCCTTCGGCACCATCCGGACCAGCGGACCAGAACGCACGCCGAGACCACGGCGGACGAACTCACGGACCTCTCCGTGCGGCTCTACGGGGCCTTTGTGGAGTCCGCGGTACGTGCGGCCCGCACGCGGGGTGACTGAATCAGCACACGGATGCCGGTGCCGGACGGCTGCCCGACTACCCAAACAGGCGCAGCACGGCCTAGGGTTGCTGTGTGAATGAGCTCGACGTCGTGGGTGTCCGGGTGGAAATGCCCACCAACCAACCGATCGTGCTCCTGCGAGAAGTGGGAGGCGACCGCTACCTCCCCATCTGGATCGGCCCCGGGGAGGCGACCGCGATCGCCTTCGCCCAGCAGGGCATGACCCCCGCACGCCCACTCACCCATGACCTGTTCAAGGACGTCCTGGAAGCAGTGGGTCAGGAGCTGACCGCGGTCCGCATCGTGGATCTGCGGGAAGGCGTGTTCTATGCGGAGCTTGTCTTCGCCAGTGGCGTGGAAGTCAGTGCCCGTCCGTCCGACGCCATAGCGCTCGCACTGCGCACCGGTACGCCGATCTACGGCAGTGACGGTGTGCTGGACGACGCGGGGATCGCGATCCCGGACGAGCAGGAGGACGAGGTGGAGAAGTTCCGCGAGTTCCTCGACCAGATCTCCCCGGAGGACTTCGGCACCAGCAGCCAGTGACGCTCCGCCGTCAGCCGCCCCCGGACCGGGCACTTCTGGCCGGAGGCCAGGAAGAGGTGCGTGGTGCTGCCTGCCGGGGTGACCATCCGGCCAGCAATTCCCCGGTTGTGGGCACGCGAAACCACTCTCTGGGGCATTATCACTCGCCGTGCCGAGTGTGGCGATCGTTGACGCACTCGGAGTGACTGCCTACCTTCATGTGGGCAGGTTCCGGGGGTAACCCGGGATGTGAAGGACGGAGGTCGGCGTGACAAGCACCGGCGGCGAAGGTACGGCGGCTGGCGACTCGTCCCTACCCGACGGCCCGCCCCCGGCTTCCGGCCGGGAGGTGCCCGCAGATCGGCCGTCCCCCGCACCGCCCCCAGGACTGCGGCCGGGCGGCGTCTCAGGGCCGTCGGCCGAGACCCCGGCCGAGCAGGTCGGCTACCGCGGTCCGACCGCCTGCTCCGCGGCCGGGATCACCTACCGCCAGCTCGACTACTGGGCCCGTACCGGGCTGGTCGAGCCCAGCATCCGCCCCGCCTACGGTTCGGGAACCCAGCGCCTCTACAGCTTTCAGGACATCGTCGTCCTCAAGATCGTCAAGCGGCTGCTGGACACCGGTGTATCGCTCCAGAACATTCGCGCCGCCGTACGGCATCTGCGGTCCAGGGGCCGGACCGACCTGGCACGGATGACGTTGATGAGCGACGGGGCCACGGTCTACGAATGCTCTTCGCCCGACGAGGTGGTGGATCTCCTGCAGGGGGGCCAGGGCGTCTTCGGTATCGCCGTCGGCGTCGTCTGGAAGGACGTCGAGGGCGCTCTCTCCCAGCTGCACGGGGAGCGCGTCGACACCGGCGAGACGCTGGTCAGGGACCATCCGGAGGACGAGCTGGCCCGCCGCCGCAATCGGGCGGGGTAGCCGGGCGTCGGGGCTGAGGCCGCCGGTGTTGGCGCCGTACCGGGGCCGCACACCGGCGGGATTGTCAGTGGGATGCGGCAGCATCGGAAGATGTGAGGACCCAGCCGACCATCCTGCATCTGGACATGGATGCCTTCTTCGCTGCTGTGGAGCAGGCGTCGAAGCCCAGTCTGCGCGGGAAGCCGGTCGTGGTCGGCGGCCTCGGGCCGCGCGGGGTCGTTTCGACGGCCTCGTACGAGGCCAGGCGCTTCGGGGTGCACTCGGCGATGCCCACGGCGCAGGCCAGGCGGCTGGCGCCGAACGCTGCGTATCTGGGCGCGCGCTTCGGGCTCTACCGTGCGGTCAGCGAGGTGGTGATGGAGCTGCTGCACCAACTGTCGCCACTGGTGGAGCCCCTGAGCCTCGACGAGGCGTTCGTGGACCTGGAGGCCGGGGAGGCGCTGGAAGGGACGCAGGGCGGCGCTGAGGGGGCGCAACAGGTCGGTGAGCGGCTGCGGCGGGACATCAGAGCGGCGACGGGGCTGACCGGCTCGGTGGGGCTGGCGGGATCGAAGATGCTGGCCAAGATCGCCTCGGAGCAGGCGAAGCCGGACGGCCTGGTACTCATCCCGGTGGGCACCGAGCGCGAGATGCTGGCACCGCTGTCGGTGCGGACGCTGCCCGGGGTGGGGCCTGCCACGGCGGAGGTGCTGCGCAGAGCCGGGATCACCACTGTCGGAGAGATCGTGGAGGCGGGTGAGGACGAGCTGCTGCGGCTGCTCGGTAAGTCACACGGGACCTCGGTCCATGCGATGGCCCACGGCATCGACGACCGTCCGGTGGTGGCCGAGCGGGACGCCAAGTCGGTCTCCGTCGAGGACACCTACGATGTGGACCTCACCGACCGCACCAGGGTGCGGCTGGAGCTGGAGCGGCTCGCCGAGCGCTGTGTGACGCGGCTGCGCGCGGCCGGGCGGTCCGGACGCACCGTGGTCATCAAGGTACGCAGCTACGACTTCTCGACCCTCACCAGATCCGAGACCCTGCGTGGGCCCACCGACGACCTGGGTGTCGTCAAGGAGGCAGCGCTGCGGCTGCTGGACGGGGTGGACACCACGGCCGGGGTGCGGCTGCTGGGAGTCGGGGTCAGCGGGCTCGCCGACTTCACACAGGAGGACCTGTTCGCGCAGGCCCAGGCCGCGCTGAGCCAGGAGCACGAACCGTCCGACAGAGACCACCCCGAAGGCGGGGCGGGAGCGGCGGAGGCCGAAGGCAGTCCGGCGGAGGCCGAGAGCAGACCGGCGGGTGCCGAGGGGCCGCTGCGGACGGCCCGGGCGGCGATGGAAGCGGGCGCCGCCGCCGAGGAGCCCGGCGCGGCCGTGTCCGCCGATCGGCGATGGACCCCCGGCCTGGATGTGTGCCATGCCGAGTACGGCAGAGGCTGGGTGCAGGGCAGCGGCATCGGGAAGGTCACCGTCCGTTTCGAGGAACCGGACACTCCGCCCGGCCGGGTGCGGACCTTCTCCGTCGACGACCCGGAGCTGGAGCCCGCCGAGCCGAGAATGCTGGACGCGGACATCGCCCGGGCGCTGGCGGCTCAGTCCCCGGCGCCGGCGATCCGTCCGAAATCGCGGTCCGGGGGCGTGGGCGCCTCCTCGCCTGCCGGGACGTCGAGCCCGTAGTGGCGGTAGAGCTGGAGCTCCTGCTGCGGGGAGAGGTGACGGCCGACGCCGAAGTCGGGGGCCTCCTTGATCAGGGCGCGCTCGAACGGGACACGCAGCCCGGTCTCGTCCAGGCTCGAGGGCTCCAGCGGCACGAAGGCGTCGCGGCTGAAGATGCCGGTGCGCAGCGCCGCCCACTCCGGTTCGCCCGTGGCGTCGTCGAGATACACCTCGTCGACCGTGCCGATCTTGACACCCTCGCTGTCGAACGCCTTGCGGCCGATCAGGCTCCGCGGATCTATGTAGGTCTGCACGAGTCTCCTCCCACGGGGTCGCAACGTGCTGTTCACGCTCGTACTCACCACGAAACGGCACTTTTCGACTGTTGGCTACTTGAGCGCACTCCGGGTTACCACTCAAGGGGGCGCTGATACGCTCAAGGTGGCTGTCGACCCCGTGCGGGAGAGTCCTCCGGTGAACTTTCCGGAGGCGCCGAAGGAGCAACTCCTCCCCGGAATCTCTCAGGCCCACGTACCGCGCGGACGAGGTCACTCTGGAAAGCAGGGCGGGCCCGGACCAGCGCCGAAGCCCCTCCTCACCGACGGTGTAAGCCGAGGCCCCGCACCTGGGGCCCGGTGAAACTCTCAGGTCGAGATGACAGAGGGGGAGGCCGTCCGGGCACCCGTAAAGGTGCCCCTCGCAGGTCGCACAGACCAGGAGGCCCCCGCAGATGACTTCCCACCGGACCCCGCTCTCCGCACTGGAGAACGGCACTCCCTTCGAGAGCCGCCATATCGGACCCGACGCCGGTGCGCAGGCCAAGATGCTCGCGCAGGTCGGCTACGGGTCGCTCGACGAGCTGACCGCGGCGGCGGTGCCCGACGTGATCAGAAGCACCGAGCGGCTGGAGCTGCCCGAGGCGCGGAGCGAGGCGGAGGTACTGGCCGAGCTGCGCTCCCTCGCGCAGCGCAACCAGGTGCTGCACTCCATGATCGGCCTCGGCTACCACGGCACTGTCACACCGCCGGTGATCCTGCGCAATGTCATGGAGAACCCCGCCTGGTACACCGCCTACACGCCCTACCAGCCGGAGATCTCCCAGGGCCGGCTGGAGGCGCTGCTCAACTTCCAGACCGTCGTCTCCGATCTGACCGGGCTGCCCACCGCCGGTGCATCGCTGCTGGACGAGCCCACGGCCGCCGCCGAGGCGATGGCGCTCTCGCGCCGGGTCGGCAAGGCCGGCAAGAACGGCGGCACCTTCCTGGTCGACGCCGACTGTCTGCCGCAGACCGTCGCGGTGCTGCGGACCCGCGCCGAGCCCACCGGGGTGGAGGTCCTGGTTGCCGACCTGAGTGAGGGCATCCCCGACGAGCTTGCCGAGCGCGGCGGCATCTTCGGCGTGCTGCTGCAGTACCCCGGCGCCTCCGGTGCGGTGCGCGATCTGCGCCCGGTGATCGAGCGGGCGCACGAACTGGGCGCGGTCGTCACCGTCGCGGCCGACCTGCTGGCGCTCACCCTGCTGACCTCACCCGGCGAGCTGGGTGCGGACATCGCCGTCGGCTCCAGCCAGCGCTTCGGCGTGCCGATGGGCTTCGGCGGGCCGCACGCGGGCTATATGTCCGTCCGCGACAAGTTCGCCCGCAGCCTGCCCGGACGGCTCGTCGGCGTCTCCAAGGACGCGGACGGCGAGCAGGCGTACCGCCTCGCCCTGCAAACCCGTGAGCAGCACATCCGCCGCGAGAAGGCCACCAGCAACATCTGCACCGCGCAGGTGCTGCTCGCCGTGATGGCCGGGATGTACGCCGCCTACCACGGGCCCGACGGGCTGGCCGCCATCGCCCGCCGTACCCACCGCTACGCGACACTGCTCGCCGCCGGGCTGCGGGACGGCGGCGTCGAGGTCCTGTATGAGCGGTTCTTCGACACGGTCACCGCGCGTGTGCCGGGCCGCGCGGCCGAGATCACCGGCCGGGCCCGCGAAGCCGGGATCAACCTGCGGCAGGTGGACGCCGACCACATCGGTATCGCCTGCGACGAGACCACCGGGCGCGAGCAGCTCGCCGCCGTGTGGCAGGCGTTCGGGGTGGCAGCGCCCGGCGACCTGGACGCGCTGGACGCCGCGATAGGGGCTACCTCCCGGCCGGAGGCCGGCGGAGAGGCACTCCCCGCTGACCTGCTGCGCAGCGACGAGTACCTCACGCACCCGGTCTTCCACGAGCACCGCTCCGAGACGGCGATGCTGCGTTATCTGCGCCGCCTCGCCGACCGGGACTACGCGCTGGACCGCGGCATGATCCCGCTCGGTTCCTGCACGATGAAGCTCAATGCCACCACCGAGATGGAGCCGGTCACCTGGCCCGAATTCGGTGCACTGCACCCCTTCGCGCCCGCCGAGCAGGCCGAGGGCTATCTGACGCTGATCCGCGAACTGGAGGAGCGGCTGGCCGAGGTCACCGGCTACGACAAGGTCTCCCTCCAGCCGAACGCGGGCTCCCAGGGCGAGCTGGCGGGACTGCTGGCCGTACGCGCCTACCACCGCGCCAACGGCGAGGCACAGCGCACCGTCTGCCTCATCCCCTCCTCGGCGCACGGCACCAACGCGGCCAGCGCCGTGATGGCGGGGATGAAGGTCGTCGTCGTCAAGACCAGCGACAACGGTGACGTGGACGTGGCCGACCTGCACGCCAAGATCGAGCAGCACGGCGACGAGCTTGCCGTGCTGATGGTCACCTACCCCTCGACGCACGGCGTGTTCGAGGAGCACATCACCGAGGTCTGCGCCGCCGTGCACGACGCGGGCGGCCAGGTGTACGTGGATGGTGCCAACCTCAACGCGCTGCTGGGGCTGGCCCGACCCGGCCGCTTCGGTGCCGACGTCTCGCACCTCAACCTGCACAAGACGTTCTGCATCCCGCACGGCGGGGGCGGCCCCGGCGTCGGTCCGATCGGCGTACGGGACCACCTGGCGCCGTACCTGCCCAACCACCCGCTCCAGCCCGCCGCCGGGCCGGAAACGGGCATCGGCCCGGTCTCCGGTGCACCGTGGGGCTCGGCCGGGATCCTGCCGATCTCGTGGGCGTACGTGCGGCTGATGGGCGCCGAGGGGCTGCGCAAGGCGACGCAGGTGGCGGTGTTGAGCGCCAACTACATCGCCAAGCGGCTCGAGCCGCACTACCCCGTGCTCTACACGGGCCCGAACGGGCTGGTGGCGCACGAGTGCATCATCGACGTACGGCCGCTGACCAAGCAGACGGGCGTGAGCATCGACGACGTCGCCAAGCGGCTGATCGACTACGGCTTCCACGCGCCGACGATGTCCTTCCCCGTCGCCGGGACGCTGATGATCGAGCCGACGGAGAGCGAGGATCTGACCGAGGTCGACCGGTTCTGCGAGGCGATGATCGCCATCCGTGCGGAGATCGAGAAGGTCGGTACCGGGGAGTGGGACGCGGCGGACAATCCGCTGCGCAACGCCCCGCACACCGCCGCCATGCTCGGCCGCGAGTGGGAGCAGGGCTACGGGCGCGAGGAGGCCGTCTTCCCGGCCGGCGTGCGGCCGTCCGACAAGTACTGGCCCCCCGTACGCCGGATCGACGGCGCCTACGGTGACCGCAACCTCGTCTGCTCCTGCCCGCCGATCGGGGAGTACGACGCGGGGTAGCCCGGGGCGGAATGCTGTGGCGGAGCTCGTCGATGTTCCGCAGTTGCTGCGGACAGGGGCCTGGGGGCTGCGCCCTCAGGCCCCGGCGTTCGGCCGGCCCGCCGTCGCGTGTGGCTAGGCGGCGGTGATGATGTGGCGGGTGCCGAGCGGCTTGTGCGGGGCGATGATCTGGCCGTCCGGCAGCAGCTCTCCCGTGTCCTCGAAGAGCAGAACTCCGTTGCAGAGCAGGCTCCAGCCCTGCTCCGGGTGGTGGGCCACGGGCTGCGCGGCCTCCCTGTCTGCTGAATCCGCTGTCGGGCACGGTGGCTGGTGCTGGCACATTGTCGGTGTCTTCCGTCGTGTTGTGGCGTCTGTCCTGCGGCTCTTGTTCTGCATGGCCGTTCCCCCCGTGATCACGTACGTGCGTACGTTCCGGTCCATCTCACAGTGTTCCGCTGCTGGCTCGAATCCGCAGGGATTTCGCGTCAGCTCGTACCCAACCGCTCAGACGCATCACCCTGGCGGGCGGTTGCGCCCAACTGCCCGGTCATTTCGGGGGGTTCGGGTAGTCGGGAAGACTAGCCCATCCGGACGGGCGGACAGCAGCGCAGGTGGTGCCGTAGGACAGAAGCCGGATCACGCGGGCGTACGCAGCAGCGAAGCCACCTGCGGATCCGTTCCGGGCGCCACCGTCGTAGCCGCGGAAGCGATCAGCCTGCGGGTCAGTACGGGCAGCAGTGCGTCCACGCGGTGCGCGGTGTGCGGGGCGATGCCGGGCGGCGCGGGGGCCAGCGGGATCAGCAGGTCGGCCGGGTCCGGTACGCCACCGCACGGGTCGGCCGTGACGTCGGCGTGCAGCCACAGGGTGAGCATGTACAGCTCCGGTACCGACAGCAGGCGCGGCTGGTACGGGGCCGGCAGCAGCTCGGCCTGCCGTATCGCCCGCACCGTCGAGAGGACATAGGGGCCCTGTCGGAACTGTCCGAACGTCCAGCCGTCCGCGGTCAGTACCGCCTCCGCGGTGCCGACGTACGCCCCGCCCTGGGCCGCATCACCGCCGGAGCCGCCGACGCCGGCCTCGGCTCCCTCGTCGGAGAGCAGGAAGCGCCAGCCGGTCAGCCGAGTGCGCGGCGAGGCGTCCGCGGGTTCGCCGGTGCGTGCGGCGGAGCGTCCGGAGGCGCGCTCCACGGCGCGTTCGGCGGTGCGCGGCGCAACGCGCGCCATCTCGTACGCCGGGAGCGGGAGTTCGGGACGCAGGGGGCCCTGAGCCGTGCGCAGTGCCATGGGGGCTCGGGAGCCTCGGACCGCGTTCGGGGAGCCGAGGGCGGTCAGGACACTGCGCAAGGCTGGGGCCGGGGCCGGGGATACGTGCAGCGGCATGGCGGGTCGCCTCTCTTGGGAGACACATGGTGCTGGCGGGGGCGCGACGGCTGTGTCGGCGCGGGGATGGCCGCGGAAGCGGCTGGGAGGGGTCGACGGGGGCGGGCCGGGGTCGCCAAGTCTCTGCCTCGTTCGCGTAGTTTATACGAGATGTGTTCGAGAAGTGTTTCAGCTAACGTGCCCGGCTGTTTCCTGTAAGGCCATAACAGGTCGAATCGGCGGCCTTTTCACCTGCAGTGATGCCGAAGGTACGCCGATGACCTCGGATTCCGGAGGAAACGCGGTCGGCCTGATGGCGTCGGTGTTTTCCGGGGGAAGTGTGCCGCGCGGGCTGGACGCCGCCGTATGCCGTGGGAATGTGCCGTCCGGCATCCGCCAGCCTAGCGGCAGTCAACTGCCCCGTCAGCCCTGCCAGGCGTTATCCGTAGCTCGGCAGGGCATCATCGGTGCACGCTCGGCCGGGGCCCCGGCAGCATCCACCAGCAGGGAGGAAGCCTCCAATGGGAGAGAAGGTCGTCGCCGACAGGTTCGACCTGTCCGACCGACGGCGGTACCGGCAGAAGCTGCACAAGTGCCTCGAGGGACTGTGGCAACTGCTGGAGGAGAAGAGGTTCGACCGGCCCAGGAATCTCATGGGGCTGGAGCTCGAGCTGAATCTCGCGGACGCGCAGGGCCAGCCGCTCATGGTGAATGCAGAGGTTCTCCAGCACATCGCGAGCTCGGATTTCCAGACGGAACTGGGCCAGTTCAATCTCGAAGTGAATATCGTGCCGCATGCGCTCTCCGGAAGAGTTCTCGATCAGCTCGCCGAAGAACTCCGCACCGGGCTGGCATACGCCGACCGGCAGGCCCGTGAGGTGGACGCGCGCATTGTCATGATCGGAACCCTCCCGACGCTCACGGCCCGCGATCTGACCCTGGCCAATCTCACCGAGGACGACCGTTACCGGCTGCTGAACGATCAGATCATGGCCGCGCGGGGCGAGGAGATCTCCCTCGATATCGACGGCGTCGAACACCTTGTGAGCACCTCGGAGTCGATAGCGCCGGAGTCGGCCTGCACCTCCGTACAACTCCATCTTCAGGTGACGCCCGGACGGTTCGCCGACGTATGGAACGCCGCGCAGGCCGTCAGCGGCGCGCAGATCGCCATGGGGGCCAATTCGCCGTTCCTGTTCGGGCAGGAACTGTGGCGTGAGTCGCGGGTCCCGCTGTTCCTCCAGGCCACCGATACGCGCCCGCCGGAGCTGAGTGCCCAGGGCGTGCGCCCGCGCACCTGGTTCGGGGAGCGCTGGATCTCTTCCGCGTACGACCTGTTCGAGGAGAATCTGCGCTACTTCCCCGCGCTGCTGCCGATCTGCGACGAGGAGGACACACAGCGGGTGCTGGCCGCAGGCGAGGTGCCCGCGCTGCCGGAACTGACGCTGCACAACGGCACCATCTACCGCTGGAACCGGCCGGTGTACGGGGTGATGGAGGGCGCTCCCCACCTGCGGGTGGAGAACAGGGTGCTGCCGGCCGGTCCGACGGTGGCCGATGTGCTGGCCAACACCGCCTTCTACTACGGGCTGGTCCGCGCGCTGGCCGACGATCCGCGGCCGGTGTGGAACCGGATGCCGTTCGAGTACGCCGAGCGGAACTTCGACGCGGCGTGCCGGTACGGGATCGAGGCCGAGCTGTGGTGGCCGCGCTCGGGCCGGGGCACCGGGCTGGTACGGCAGCCCGCCACCCGGCTGGTGCGCAACGAACTGCTGCCGTTGGCTGCCGCCGGGCTCGACGCATGGGGGGTGGAGCCCGCGGACCGCGACCGGTATCTCTCGATCATCGAGGAGCGCTGTCGGCTGCGGGTCAACGGCGCCTCCTGGCAGGCGGCGGCCTGCCGCCGTGCCGTCGAGTCCGGCCTCGACCGGGAGAAGGCGCTGGCTGCCGTTACTCGCGCGTACTGTGAGCGTGCGGCGGATGGTGCCCCGGTGCACACGTGGGCCGAGGGGCCGTAGGCGGACGTTGCGGTGCCCCTCGGGTGTTCCCGTGGGGGGTGCCCCTGTCCGTCGTTCGCGGACTGCGGGTGGGTTGCGGCTGGGCGCGCAGTTCCCCGCGCCCCTGTTGGGGCACAGACCCCCATGTCGGGTACGCAAGAGCCGCCGGGCAAGCTGGGGCTCTAGCGTGAGGGGGTCGCGGTGGGACAGGAGGGAGCGGGATGGGTACGGCGTTCACAGCTGGAGGGTCGAGTGCGCGTACAGGCGCCTGAGGTGGCGGCTTCCGGCGACGGGCTGCCGCGGCAGCCGCTCCGCACCGAGTTGCTGCTTGTGCTCGCCCTCTCGCTGGGGGCCAGCGCCGTCTCGTCGCTGATCAGTTTCCTCGGCGCGCTGACGAGGCCGGGCGGGCTGGCGGACCAGGCGGCGCGGCTCAACTCCTCGCAGGCGCCCGGGCGGCCGTGGCTCGATCTGGCCTGGCAGCTGTTCGGGATCGCGACCGCGCTGGTGCCCGTCGCGCTGGTCGCGCACCTCTTGGCCCGCGAGGGCGCGGGCGGGCTGCGGGTGCTGGGCTTCGACCGCCGCCGGCCCGCCTTCGACCTGGGCCGGGGCGCCGCGGTGGCGGCGGGTATCGGCGGCTGCGGGATCGGGCTCTATCTGCTGGCGCAGTCCGGCGGCTTCAACCTCACCGTGGAGCCGGAGTCGCTGCCCGGCGTGTGGTGGAAGTACCCGGTGCTGGTCCTGTCCGCCGTGCAGAACTCCGTGCTGGAGGAGGTGATCGTCGTCGGCTATCTCCTGCGCCGGCTCGATCAGCTCGGCTGGTCGCCGCTCGCCTCGCTCTCCGCCAGCGCCGTACTGCGCGGCTCCTACCACCTGTACCAGGGCATCGGGGGCTTCTTCGGCAACCTGGCGATGGGCCTCGTCTTCGGCGTCCTCTACCGGCGTTGGGGGCGTGTGGGCCCGCTGGTGGCGGCTCACGCGCTGATCGACATCGTCGCCTTCGTCGGGTACGCGCTGCTCGCGGGACGGGTGGACTGGCTGCCCACGCCCTGACGCGGACGCGGGCAGCCGTGAAAGCGGGTGCGGGTGCGGGTGGTCGATGACGCCTCACGCCCTGCCCGCGGCGCTGGTGGCGGCTACAGCCGCGTGCGCAGCGCCGCGTCCAGCACGGTGATGGCCTGGCCGCCCAGCAGGGTGCGGTCGCCGCGCAGTGTGGTGCGGACATAGCCGGTGCGCCGCGACGCCTGAAGGCCCGTCAGGGTGTCGCGGCCGAGCCGGCGTGACCACAGCGGGGCGAGCGCGGTGTGTGCGCTGCCGGTGACGGGGTCCTCCGGGATGCCCTGGGAGGGGGCGAACACCCGGGAGACGAAGTCGTGTCCCGGCTCGCCGGACGCGGAGCCCGACGCGGATGCCGCTGCGGCTGTCACCACCACAACCGGCGCCGGAAGCGCGGCCACGTCGTCGGGTGCGGGGGCCAGCTCGCGCAGCGTCTTCTCGTCGGCGAGCTCCAGCACCAGCATCCCCAGCGTGCCGGTGTCCCAGGCGGCCACGGCGTCGGTGCCGAACGCCTGCCCGACGCCGTCCGGCACCGGCACCGGTGTCAGCTCGGCGGTGGGGAAGTCCAGGGTGAGTGTGCCGTCCGGCTCGCGGGAGGCGCTGAGCACCCCGCTGCGGGTACGGAAGCGCACCCGCTCACCCTCGCCCAGCAGGCCGTCGTCGGCGAGTACGTGCGCGGTGGCAAGCGTGGCGTGGCCGCACATATCGACCTCGGTCGTCGGCGTGAACCAGCGCAGCGCCCAGTCGGCTTCCGGGTCGTCGGGGAGGGGGTGTGCGTAGGCGGTCTCGGACAGGTTCAGCTCCCCGGCGAGGGCCTGGAGGCGGGAGTCCTCCGGAAAGGCGTTCGCGTCCAGGAGCACGACAGCGGCGGGGTTGCCGGTGTAGGGGGCGGCGGCGAAGGCGTCAACGGTGCGGAGTCTCATGGCCTGGACAGTACGGCTTCGGAATGGATCTGTGCATGGCCAATTCGCGGCAGGTGGCTCGGAAATCGCGCGGTTGGCTCGGTGCGGCGGCGAGAGAAGCGGAGGGCGAGGTGGTGAACGGGGTGGTGCGGGGGCCAATTCGGCGGTGCGGTCGGTTCGTCGCGTGCGGCCAATTCGGCGCGTGCGGTCGATCAGTCGCCTGCGGACCGGCTCAGCACCGCTCGTGGACGTACCCGTCCTCTCCCGCGGGCCGGACGTCCAGGTCCCGTCGGACGACGGAGAGCCGTTTGCCCCACGTACGGCAGGCCGCCGCCAGCCCCTTGGCCGTGTACTCGACGTCCAGCACGCGGTCGTCGTACGCCTTCGCGTACTGTCCGCACTCCTTGTACTGCCCGCACTCCTCGGTCACCGCGAAGTCGAACCCCATCGTGCTACGCCGCGCCGGCAGTTCCTGGGCGTTCTTCTGTCCGGCTGCCAGTCCGCTCCGGTGGGCGCGCCGGGTCAGCAGCGCGGCGAACGCCACGTTGTCGGCCTCGGTGAGGCGTCCGCCGGAGCGCTCGTAGGAGTCGAGGTTGTCCAGTTCGACGGCCTGGAACCCCTTCTTGGCGCAGCCGTCGATCCAGCGTCCGACGATCCGGGCGAGCGCCTTGCGGTGTGCGGCGGTGGAGGTGTCGAGCAGCGCCTCGTTCCAGTCGGTGTCCAGCACGGGTTTGCCGCCCTTGGTACGCAGCACCAGTTCGGGGTGGTGCCGCTGCCACCGGTCCAGGGCGTCGGGCTGGGCCTGGAAGGCGTTGACGTAGCAGATGCTGTACTGCCCGGAAGCGGGGGAGTGCCCGCGGTCCCGGGAGATCACCCGCACCCCGTCGGGCGGCGGGTAGGCGCCGCCGATCTGGTAGTCGAAGCCCGCATGGACCGGCGGCGGAGTGGGCCGGGCCGCCGTCGAGGTGCGGCCGCGGTCCAGGGTACCGCCGCCCGGGCCTGCGCCGCACCCGGCGAGGGAGGCGACCGCGAGGAGCGCGGCGACCAGCACCGGGACCCGGTGGCTGCGGGCCGACGCGGCGGCGCTCTGCATAGGGGCGGCTCCTGACGCTGTGTGGGACGGCGCCGACCGCGCTGCCGTGCCCAGCGTACGGAGAGCGCCGCGCGGTTCAGCCGCTGGTCTGCGTGGGCTCCCTCCTGATCGCCGGCCCCGGCATCGGTTCCGGTAGCGGAAACGGGAGAGGCCGGCTCGGCGCTTTCGGTGCCCAGCCGGCCTCTCCCGTGGTGCGTCCCCTCGGCTGTCGGCCCTTCCGCGTCGACGGGGCTGGCGGGCCGGTCAGTCCGTGCCGGACTCCATGGCGGCGCGGTCCAGCAGCTCGTCGTCGCCGGAGATCTCACCGCGGGAGGCGATGGCCTCGGCGCCGCCCTCCGGCATGGTGCCGATCAGCCCGGTCGCGGCCGCCTGGGCGGCACCGATGGCGCCCCCGAATGTCGCTGCGGCGGTGCCGATCAGGCCGAGCCCGGCGTACTGCTCCAGCTTGGCCCGCGAGTCGGCGATGTCGAGGTTGCGCATCGTGAGCTGGCCGATCCGGTCCACCGGGCCGAATGCCGAGTCCTCGGTGCGCTCCATCGACAGCTTGTCCGGGTGGTAGCTGAACGCCGGGCCTGTGGTGTCCAGGATCGAGTAGTCCTCACCACGCCGCAGCCGCAGCGTCACCTCGCCGGTGACCGCCGCACCGACCCAGCGCTGGAGCGACTCCCGCACCATCAGCGCCTGCGGGTCCAGCCAGCGGCCCTCGTACATCAGCCTGCCGAGGCGCCGCCCCTCGTTGTGGTACTGCGCGAGGGTGTCCTCGTTGTGGATCGCGTTGACCAGGCGCTCGTACGCCGCGTGCAGCAGGGCCATGCCGGGTGCCTCGTAGATGCCGCGGCTCTTGGCCTCGATGATCCGGTTCTCGATCTGGTCCGACATGCCCATGCCGTGCCGGCCGCCGATGGCGTTCGCCTCCATCACCAGGTCGACGGAGGAGGCGAACTCCTTGCCGTTGATCGTCACCGGACGGCCCTGGTCGAAGCCGATCGTCACGTCCTCGGTGGCGATCTCGACCGAGGGGTCCCAGAACCGCACGCCCATGATCGGCTCCACGGTCTCCACGCCGGTGTCCAGGTGCTCCAGCGTCTTGGCCTCGTGGGTGGCGCCCCAGATGTTGGCGTCGGTGGAGTACGCCTTCTCGGTGCTGTCGCGGTATGGCAGGTCGTGGGCGAGCAGCCACTCCGACATTTCCTTACGGCCGCCGAGCTCGCTCACGAAGTCCGAGTCCAGCCAGGGCTTGTAGATCCGCAGCTGCGGGTTGGCGAGCAGGCCGTACCGGTAGAACCGCTCGATGTCGTTGCCCTTGAAGGTCGAGCCGTCGCCCCAGATCTGGACGTTGTCCTCGAGCATCGCCCGGACCAGGAGGGTGCCGGTGACCGCACGGCCGAGCGGCGTGGTGTTGAAATAGGCGCGCCCGCCCGAGCGGATGTGGAAAGCGCCGCAGGTGAGCGCGGCCAGGCCCTCCTCGACCAGCGCCGCGCGACAGTCGACCAGGCGTGAGATCTCGGCGCCGTAGGTCTTCGCACGGCCGGGCACCGAGGCGATGTCGGGCTCGTCGTACTGGCCGATGTCGGCGGTGTAGGTGCACGGGATGGCGCCCTTGTCACGCATCCACGCGACCGCGACGGAGGTGTCGAGGCCGCCCGAGAAGGCGATGCCGACGCGCTCGCCGGCGGGAAGGGAGGTGAGGACCTTAGACATAGGAAGAGTATGTCTCATTGCGTATGTCTATGCAATATCGATACGGAGCTTCCACCCCGGGGTTGCCATACGATGGCTCCCGATATATCGTTGAAGCATCGCGACTGATCAAAGATGTGATGCGAAAGGAGTCAGCGATGTATCCCCATGGAATGGAACACGGGATGGAGCGGGGCGCTCGGCAGTACGGTCCCGGTTCCGGCCGCGGGCGTGCGGCCTTCGGTCCCTTCGGGCCGCCCTTCGGCGGCGGCCCCTTCGGTGGCCGTGGGCGCGGCAGGGGCGGCCCTCGGGGCAGGGCCCGGCGCGGCGACGTCAGGGCCTCGATCCTGGCGCTGCTCAAGGAGCGCCCGATGCACGGCTACGAGATGATCCAGGAGATCGCCGAACGCAGCGGCGGTGCCTGGAAGCCCAGCCCCGGCTCCGTCTATCCGACGCTGCAGCTGCTGGAGGACGAGGGGCTGATCGCCAGCGAGAGCGAGGGCGGCAAGAAGCACTTCTCGCTCACGGACGAGGGCAGGACCGAAGCCGAGGCCGGCGCCGAGGCACCCTGGGAGGAAGCCGGGCGCGGCGTCGACTGGGAGGCCATGCAGGAGGCCCGTACCGCGGCCGGCGGGCTGGCGGCGGCCTTCCAGCAGGTGTGGGCGACCGGCACGGAGGAGCAGCGGGAGAAGGCGCTCCGGGTGGTCAACGACGCCAGGAAGAGCCTCTATCTGATCCTCGCCGACGGGGACTGAGCCCGCGGGGGCGCCCGGCGCGCTCCCGCGCGGGTCGATCGTGGACGGGCGCGCTTCCATGGGAGCCCGGCGGGGATTGGTGCGTTCTGCCTCCTTCCCAAGGAGGAGACGTCCGACATCCCTCCCCAACCATGGGGGGACCGGCATATGCCACGGCACGCTGATGATTTCTCACAGGTGCGTGTGATGTGGTGGTTCGGTGCACAGCTCTACACGGCCCAGCCCCTCCGCCGAAGCGGGAGTCGACGTCGCCGTCGATCCGCAGGTCAGTGCTGCGCTGGCCGACGTGATCGCGACCGCGCGCCGGCGCGCGGCGCGGGACGGGGACCGGCAGATCGACACGGCGCATCTGTTGCACAGCCTGCTGGAGTCCGACGGGGGCACCTGGGAGTTGCTGGAGGGCGGCGGCCCGCAGCTCGGCAAGCTGCTCGGCTATCTCGTCCAGCGCAGCATCGGCTACGGCCTGCGCTGGCAGAGCACCGTGGAGGACTCCGGCGCCGTACCGGCCGTCTCCGAGCAGCCCGGTGGCGTGCCCGGCTGGTCGCCCAGCGCGCAGGCCGCCCTGGAGCTGGCCGCTCGCCGCGCCCGGCGGCTGGCGAAGGAGCGCACCGAGGGAGTGGACCTGTTCGCCGGTGTGGTCGCCGACCCGGAGTGCCGGGGGGTGGAGGTGCTGCGCCGCGCGGGAGTGGATGTGGCGCAGCTGGCCGACCGGCTGGGAGTGGCCGACGACGCCTGACCCGTGGGCGGCCGGGCGCCGATCGCGGAGCCGGGGATGACAGGGGTATCGGGGGTGACACTCCTGTCGGTGCTTGAGATGATGCGGCGATGCCTACCCAGTCCTCCCGCTCCGCCGCGTCCGCTGCCACGGACATCTCCCGGGCCCGGACCTCGGGTCTCGTCCTCGCTCTGGTCTCCGCGTGCGCGTTCGGCAGCTCGGGTGTCGCGGCGAAACCGCTGATCGAGGCCGGGCTCGAACCGCTCCATGTCACCTGGCTGCGCGCCGCGGGCGGAGCGCTCGTGCTGCTGCCGCTCGCCTGGCGGCACCGCGCGCTGGTGCGGCAACGGCCGTGGCTGCTGGTGGGTTTCGGGCTGCTCGCGGTCGCGGGTGTGCAGGCTTTCTACTTCACCGCGCTCTCCCGCATCCCCGTCGGCGTCGCGCTGCTGATCGAGTATCTGGCGCCCGCGCTGGTGCTGCTGTGGGTGCGGTTCGTCCAGCGCCGTGCGGTGACCCGGGCCGCCGCGGTCGGCATGGTGCTGGCGGTGGGCGGGCTCAGCTGTGTCGTGGAGGTGTGGTCAGGGCTACGGCTGGACGGGCTCGGTCTGGCACTCGCCCTGGGGGCCGCCTGCTGCCAGGTGGGCTACTTCGTACTCTCGGACCACGGCAGCACGGCCGAGGAGGCCGACGGTACGGCCGGAACGGGCGGCAACGGCGCCGAGCGTGGCAACAGCGCCGAGCGTGGCAACAGCGCCGGGCGCGGCGACGGCACGGGCGAGCAGCGGGCCGCGGCCAGGCCGCCGGCCGACCCGATGGGCGTCATCGCTTACGGACTGCTGATCGGTGCGCTGGCGCTGACCGTCGTCGCCAGGCCCTGGCATACCGACTGGTCAGTTCTCGGCCGGAGTGCCCAGCTGCAGGGCACCGCGGTGCACGGACTGGTGTTGCTGGTCTGGATCGTGCTGGTGGCCACCGCGACCGCGTATCTGACCGGGGTGGTCTCGGTACGGCGGCTCTCACCGCCGGTCGCGGGCGTGGTGGCCTGCCTGGAGGCGGTCATCGCAACCGTGCTCGCCTGGGTGCTGCTCGGGGAGCACCTGAGCGCGGTCCAGCTCGCGGGCGGTGCCGTCGTGCTGCTGGGCGCCTTCATCGCTCAGCGCTCCACCCCCAAGGCGCAGGCCGACGATGCCGCGCCGGTCGCCGGGTCCACCGGGACGGCCGGGTCCGGGTCCGCCGACGCGGCCGTCGATGTCAGCGCGCGGTGAGGTAGCCGGGGACGGGGGTGCCCGGCGCGAGGTCGTCCGCCGGTATCGGGGCGCCGTAGGCGGGGGAGACGGGCAGCACACCGCTCCAGTACGGCAGGTCGAGGTCTTCCGGCTCCTCGCTGGGTCCGCCCGAGCGGACCTTCGCCGACACCTCCTCCAGGTCCACCCGGACGACTGCGGTCGCGGCCAGCTCCTTCGGGTTGGCCCTGCGTGAGTCCTCGGCCCGGCCCGGGACGGCGTTCTCCACGATCGCGTCGAGCGCCATCAGCCGCTCCTCGTGCTCCGTCACCTGGTACGCGAGGCCGTGTGCCACCACCGAGCGGTAGTTGACGGAGTGGTGGAAGGCGGACTTGGCCAGCACCAGCCCGTCCACGTGGGTCACCGTCACACACACCGGCATCCCACCGTCGTCCCGGCCCGCCTCGCGCAGCGGACGGGAGCCCGTGGAGCCGTGCACATACAGCCGTTCCCCCACCCGCGCGTACAGCGTGGGCAGGACGACGGGTGCGCCGTCGCGGACGAAGCCGAGGTGACACAGATAGCCCTCGTCGAGGATGGCGTGCACCAGCTCCCGGTCGTAGGCCATGCGCTCGCGCGCCCGGCTGCCGGTGGTGCGTGGGGTCGGGGCGTAGGTCGTCGGGGTGGACGGTGAGCCGGTCATTGCGCTCCCTATTGCACTAGTGCATAATTGCGTTTGTGCTAGGAGGCTACCGGATCGAAGGCCGGGGAGCAGCGGAGATCGCGAACAGCGTGGAACGCGGCGTCGGCAACGGCGCCCTCGCGCCGGGTGACTTGCTGCCGCCGCTGCGGGAGTTGGCGGCCGAACTGGGAGTGAACCCGAACACCGTGGCGGCGGCGTACCGCACGCTGCGCGACCGCGGCGTCATCGAGACAGCCGGCCGACGAGGCAGCCGGGTACGGCAGCGGCCCGCCACCGCACCCCGCGAGTCCCTGCGGGTCGAGCCGCCCGCAGGCGGAGTGGACATCTCGACAGGGAACCCCGACCCCGCGCTGCTCCCGCCGCTCGCCGCCGCCTTCGCCGTCTCGGCCAACCGCGCCGTACGCGATCCCGTGCTGTACGGCGCGGCGGACGTCGACCCCGGGTTCGCGGCGACGGCCCGCGCGGCGCTGGATGCCGACGGGGTGCCCGCCGGGCCGCTCGCCGTCACGTCCGGCGCGCTCGACGCCATCGAGCGCGTGCTGGCGGCGCATCTGCGCCCCGGCGACGCCGTGGCCGTGGAGGACCCCGGCTGGGGCAGCCTGCTCGACCTCGTACCCGCGCTCGGGCTGCGCCCGTTGCCCGTCGCCGTGGACGACGACGGGCCGCAGCCCGCAGAGCTGGAGCGTGCCCTCGGGCAGGGCGCGCGGGCGGCGATCGTCACCGACCGCGCGCAGAACCCGACGGGCGCGGCCGTCTCGGCTGCACGCGCCCGCCAGTTGCGCGCCGTGCTGTCGGACCACCCGGCAACGCTGCTGATCGAGGACGACCACGGGCACGGCATCGCCGACCTCCCCCTGCGCCCACTGGCGGGCACCACCCGGCACTGGGCGCTGGTGCGCTCCACCGCCAAGGCGTACGGGCCCGATCTGCGCCTCGCCGTGCTGACCGGTGACCCGCTCACCGTCGACCGGGTCCGCGGCCGTCAGCGGCTGGGGCCAGGCTGGGTCAGTCACCTGCTGCAGCGTGCCGTCGCACACCTGTGGGAGACCGGCGCGGCGGACCCGGCCCGGGTGGCTGCCTCGTACGGTGTGCGGCGTACTGCCCTGCTGGAAGCGCTCACCGCCCGGGGCGTCGCCGCTCGGGGGCGCAGCGGGATGAACGTATGGGTGCCGGTGCGGGAGGAGACCGGCCCGGTGGCGCGGCTGCTCCAGGCGGGCTGGGCGGCGGCTCCCGGCGCCCGCTTCCGGCTCGCCTCACCGCCCGGACTGCGGCTGACCGTCTCGCCGCTGTCCGCGGCCGACATCGACCGCCTCGCCGACGACCTCGCGGCGGCGCTGCGCCCGGCCGAGGGCGGACGGTACGACTGATACGGGGTTGCGGCTGCGGCCGGTTCAGAGCTTGCGGAAGTCCCAGGAGACCACCGACTCAGGGGCCAGCTTCAGCCAGGCGTGCCGTCCGTCGTACGGCATCCGCTCCAGGCCGAAGTACTTGACGGGGAACAGCCGCTCCGCCTCGGCCAGCTCCGGGCAGGGCTCGCCCGTGCGTGGGGCCTCGCCGACGAACTCGGCCCGGCCGGAGAGCTCGACGCCGCGCAGTTCCCCGTACTCCTCGCCGTCGTCCACCAGCACTGCGAGCCGTGGGTCGTGCCGCAGCTGCGCCCATCTCCTGCTGCGGGTGAGCGAGTACAGCCACAGCGCGGCGCCGTCCCAGCAGAACCACAGTGCGCCCAGGTGGGGTGCGCCCCGTCGGCCCACCGTGGCGACCCGGCAGGTGCGCCGGGTGCGCAGGAAGGTGTCCTGCTCCTCGGGCGTCATCATGATCCGGCGTCCCCGCCGTTGCTGTGTGTCGGCCATGCGTCCCCGCTTTCCCGAGCCGGGCGTTGCTGACTGGGTTGCTTGCCAACGTCTGCTGACTACCCGTCAGGAAATCATGAAGGCTCTTCCTGTCTTGCGCAATGCTCCCTATCCTGCGGGCGCCTCGACGACGGAAAGGAGCGCGCATGCCCCCGCTCGACCGCCTCGCCGCTCAACTCGATCCGGCAACCACCGCGCTGCTGACGGTCGAGTGCCAGCGAGGCGTGGTCGGCGCGGACGGCGCCCTGCCCGAACTCGCCCACCAGGTACGGAGCACGGGAGTGCTGGACCGCATCGCGCGGCTGACCGCCACCGCGCACCAGGCAGGCGTCCAGGTCGTGCACGCCGTCGCCGAGCGCCGCCCCGACGGCAGGGGAGCCAGCCGCAACGCCCGGCTCTTCCACGCCGCCGAACGGCTGCCCGTGAGGCAGTTGACGGGCTCGTCCGCCGTGCGGATCGCCGAGCCCATCCCGGTCGCGGACGAGGACCTGGTCGTACGACGGCTGCACGGTCTCTCGCCGCTCGCCGGTACGGACGTGGACGCCCTGCTGCGGAACCTCGGCGTCCGGACGCTCGTCGTCACCGGTGTCTCGGCGAACGTGGCGGTGCCCAACGCGGTCTTCGACGCCGTCAACCTGGGCTACACGGCCGTGGTGCCCGCCGACGCCATCGCCGGAGTACCGGCCGACTACACGCCCGCGCTGGTCCGCCACACCCTGGCGCTCGTCGCGACGGTCACCACGGCCGACGAGATCCACGAGCGCTGGGCGGGCTGAGCCAACCGCCCCGGGCCGTGGCCATTCCCGGCAGAGCCTGGGGGAGTCGGGGCGGCGCCGGAGCCGATGGTGGCGGACGAGGACAAGATCCCGCTGCTACTCACCGGGGACTACAACTCAACGGCCCACAACAAGATCAGTGATCGGGGTGATCCCGGTTCGGATTGCGCTCCTGAGTCGGCACGAACAGGCTCAGCCGGTAGGTGGTCGGTTGCACCAGTCGGCCACAGAGCGTGTCGATCCGGGTCATCGCCCAGTCGATCCGCTCCTCCGCGGAGCGCAGACGGCGTACGTAAGCACGCAATTCCGACTCGTTCTCGGTTTCGAACAACACTGCCCAGCGGCCCGTGCCAGGAGCGGTGCGAGCGGTATCCCGGCGACTCGCCTCCTGCTGTCGGCGTCTTCTCTTCCGCTGTCCTGGCACCGGCCCAGCATCCCTGGCCCGACGCCAGGACAGCAAGGCCGTTACCCCCGAGCTACGGCGGAGATCACTCTGCGAGCGCTGAATCCGTTGCAGGGCGTTTCTGTTATGACGGCCCCCGGTCCGAGGTCCCCCTTGTGTCGGACAGAGAATGTCGGGACTGGGAAAGGACGTGGACGGGCGTGGCAGCGACAGGGGAAACCGACCGTGCAGTGGTCGAGGCGGCACAGCGCGGTGCGCTGTGGGCACAGGATGAGCTGGTCAGCTCGTATCTGCCCCTGGTGTACAACATCGTCGGCCGGGCGCTGAACGGGCATGCCGACGTCGATGATGTCGTGCAGGAAACGATGCTCCGTGCGCTGCGCGGTCTCGGTTCGCTGAGCGACCCTCTCCGCTTCCGGTCGTGGCTGGTGGCCATCACGATGAACCAGATCCGTACCTATTGGTCCAAGCGGCAGGCCGCACCGTCCGATCTCGGTCTGCAGGATGCCTACGAGGTGGCCGACCCTGGGGCGGACTTCGTGGACCTGACGATCGTCCGTCTCGGACTCGAAGGCCAGCGGCGGGAAGTGGCGCAGGCCACCCGCTGGCTGGACACCGACGACCGTGCGCTGCTTTCGCTGTGGTGGCTGGAGGCGGCGGGTGAGCTGAGCCGGGCCGAGGTGGCCGCCGCTCTGGAGCTGTCTGCGGAGCACACAGGGGTGCGTGTGCAGCGGATGAAGGCGCAGTTGGAGACCGCACGCCTGGTGGTGCGTGCGCTGTCCGCCACACCGATGTGTGCTCGCCTCGACCAAGTGACGGACAACTGGAACCGGCGCCCGTCGGCGCTGTGGCGCAAGCGCATCGCACGGCACGCCCGGGAGTGTGGTGTCTGCTCGGGGTACCAGGCCGGACTGGTGCCCGCCGAGGGGCTGTTGGTGGGCCTGGGCCTGGTGCCCGTGGCCGCCGCGCTGACCGGTACGGGGGCGATGGCCGCCCTCTATGCCGCCGCGGATCCCGTCGAGCCGATGGCGTTCAGCGCACACGGTGACGCGGCCGAGTCGTTCGAGAGCGGCGGTGATGACACGGCCGTGCTACGGGCTGCGCGCGGCGCTGACTCGCACGGTCGGCGCAGCCGTGTACAAGAGGGAAGTCGGCGCAGCCGCCGCGTACAGGAGCGAATACGCAGGCGGCGGCGGACGACCGGCCTGGCCGCCGGGATCGCCGCGCTGCTCGCTGGGGGGACGATCGCGGTCGTGAACGGGCTACCGTCGCACGAGGACGGGCACGGGGACACGGTGCGGTCCGCGGCCGACTCCGAGTCCCCGACATCGCCTTCACCCACGGCCTCGACCTCGCCTTCACCCAGCACGTCGCACTCGCCCAAGCCGCGCGCGACTCACAAGAAGCCGAAGCCCAAGGCGGCACCGTCCAAGACCAAGTCGGCGCCGCCCCGCTCCAAGCCGACTCCCACTCCCACCACCGCCGACCCCGCGGACGCCCCGGCCGAGCAGGTCCTGGCGCTCGTCAACAAGGAGCGGGCCAAGGCCGGGTGCCGCTCCTTGAAGCTCGACGACCGCCTCACCCGCGCTGCGCAACTGCACAGCGAGGACATGTCGGCGAAAAACTACTTCGACCACACGAGCCAGGACGGCCGCAGCTTCAGCGACCGGGCCATGGCCCAGGGCTACAAGTCGCCCGGGGGTGAGAACATCGCCCGGGGACAGAACTCCCCGGAGGACGTGATGGCGGCCTGGATGAAATCAGAAGGCCACCGCGCGAACATCCTCAACTGCGACGTGACCACCATGGGCCTCGGCCTGGTCGAGGACGACCGGACCTGGACCCAGCTGTTCGGCTTCTGAGCCTTGCGCACGGCCGGGTGGACGGGCGAACGATGTCGAGGCGGTGCCCCGCTCTGTCGCATACCGGGTGTCAGCGCTTGACGTTCCACTGGAGCGTGCCGTTCAGGAGCTTGCGCAGCTGCGGATCGCGTACCGCGTCGGTCGGATCCGTGGCGCGCACGCTCACGGTGTGCGCGCGACCGTCGTCCGGGACGCCGAGCGTGCCAGGGGTGACGGAACGAGCGCCACGGGCCTTCCGGGCTTCGCGGCCGTCGACCAGCCAGCGCACGTGCGCCTTTTCGGATGCCTCGATGCGTATGCGCTTTGCGCCGCGCACCTGTCGGCCGGTGGGTGTGGTGCTGGAGACGGCTGGTGCGTGCTTGTGGAAGCCCGCGATCATGGCCTCGCGCCCGGGGAGATTGAACTCCCGGCCCAGCGTGCGCATGATCGAGTTCTCGGTGGGCCGGTTGACGCCGCGGGCGCAGCAGCCGCCGCCCTCGTAGGTGCCCACGGTGCCGCCGTCCGGCGAGGCTTGGCCGAGCCAGCGGTGCCACTTCGTCTTCTGCGCGGCCATCTCCTCGGCGCTGAGCGTGGAGAGGTTGGGTTCGCCCGGCTCGGGGCCGGTGTGCTCGTTCTCGCTGTACCAGTACTCGTCGGCGAGCTTGCCGAACGAGTGGCCCGATTCGTGCACGACGAGCTGCACGGCCTCGGCGTTGTCGGACGAGGCGGTGGCGATACCGTCGTATCCGGACGGCGAGGAGATGTCGTTGTAGCCCGCGCCGCCGTACTTGGTGGAATTGCTGAGGACGACGACGAGGTCGGGGTCGGCGGCCTTGCTCGCGTATGCCTCGACCTTGTTCTCGTCGACGCACAGCAGCCGTTCCATGCCGTCGCAGAAGAAGTGTGAACCCAGGGCGGTGTCCTTACGGACATCGCTGGTCGGGTCGCCGGAGACACCCGAATCCTTCGAGTGCGCGTCGACCGCCCAGACGTTGAAGAGGTCCTTGTACTGGGCGTACGGCTCGACCTTGGCGACCTGCTCCCAGTTGCGGCGCACGTCGGCGTGGAAGTCCTCCTGCTGGCCGGCGGTGTAGCCGTCGCCGATGAAGACGACGTCGACCTTGGCGTCGCTCGGTCCGGTCTCCTCGATCGGTACCACGTCGCCGTCGTCTTCGATCTTGTTCTGCTGCTTCTTGGTGAGCGGAGCGGAGGCGGGGATGCGGGTGTGGCGGGGGTGGCGGCCGGGGCCGCTGAAGTATTCGACTTCGACGCGGTCGCTGGACGGGGAGCCGCCGCGGTCGTTGTCGGTCTGAGCGGCTGGGGCACTGTCGCCCCAGCCCTGGCTCGCGGCTACCGGTGCTGTGGCGGCGAGCGTCGCCACGACGGCGATGCCGGCGGCCACGGTCAGCCGGGTGCGGGATCTGCGGGGAGCGTGTCCAGGCATGGGAGACCTCCGTGAGCTGCGCGGACCTGGTCGAACCGGCGCGCATTTAAGTGGGGGGATAAGCACGCTTAACGCGTCGATTAACATAGGCGGTGCCGAAGCCCGGGGCAACGGTCGGGCATAAGGTGACTGTGCGGACGGCGAGTTCGCGCCAGGTGTTCCGCGGCCTTCGCTCCGGACTTCGAAGGACGCGGCTCAAGTGCCGGGGAGCCGGGGGAGATAGAGGTGGCCAAGAACGGACCTGCCGGCGTATGGCCTGACGAGCCCACCGCCATCGGGCAACGGGTGCTGCGCCTGCGGACCGAGCGCGGCCTCACCCAACGGCAGTTGGCCGAGCCCGCGTACACGCCCGCCTACATCTCCACGCTGGAATCGGGCAAGGTGCGCCCCTCCGAGGCGGCCCTGCGGCATGTGGCGGCACGGCTCGGCACCACTCCCGAGGAGCTCGCCACCGGCCGCCCGGCGCACCTCGCCGCCGATCTGCGACTGCGCCTGACCGATGCGCGGCACGCCCTTGCCACCGGGGCCCCCGAGGACGCGGCCACGCTCTTTCGGGCCCTGCGAACCGAGGCCGTCGAGCACAGGCTCCCCGCCGAGGAGGCCGGCGCTCTCCTCGGCCTGGGCGACTGCCTGCTCGAATCCGGCGACCTCGCCGAGGCGCGCAAGTGCTTCGGTGCCGTCGAGCAGTTGCTGGCAGACGAGCCGCTGACCCGCCGGGTCCCCGCCGTGCGCGGACGTGCGGCTGCCCACCGCCTCAGCGGGGAACTCCGGTATGCCTGCTATCTGTTGGAGACCACCCTCGACGAGCTCAACGCTTCAGGGCTGCACGACCCCGACTCGCTGCTGCTCCTCTACACGGCGTCCATCGCGCCGTACCTGGACATGGGCGCGCGGACGCGGGCCGGGCGCGCCGCTGAGCTGGCGCTCGCGCTCGCGCCGCGGGTGGACGACCCGGCGTTGCTCGCCGGGATGCACCGCGGCGTGGCCCGCACGCTCATCGCCCAGGGCCGCATCACCGAGGCCGACTTCTCACTCGCCAAGGCCCAGGAGCTCTACCAGCAACTGCACATCCGCACCGACCTCGCCCACTGCCACTGGATGCGCGGTTACGTGCACGCCCAGCACGGCGACCTGGAGCGCGCCGAGAGCGAACTGTGCACCGCCCGCTCCATGCTCGCCTCGAAGCGGGCCGCGCTCTTCACCGAACAGGTCGAGGTCGAACTGGCGGACGTACTGCGCCGCCGCGGCAAGGTCCAGGAGGCGGAGGAACTGCTACGACCGCTGCTCACCGCGGGAGAGCCGGACACCGGGATCCTGCGCCCCGGACGCGGCGCGGTGCATGCGGGTGCCGCACACCGGCTGCTCGGTCTCATCGAAGAGCAGCGCGGTGCCGACTCGGCCGCTGAGGAGCACTACCGCGCGGCCCTCCCGCTGCTCGAACAAGCGGACGCCGCCGGTGACGTCGCCGACCTGTGCCGACTCCTCGGCGATCTGCTGCGCCGTACCGGACGCGTGGAGGAGGCCCTGGACACCTATCGCACCGGCCTCGGCCACCGGGCCACGCCCGGCACGACCACCCTGGGGCCCGCGCCGGCCGGCCCGCCGATGTGACGATCAGGTACGGAGCCCACGGCGCACGGGCCGACGGCAAGCCCGGTGAGGTGGCGGAGGCTGAGGCTCTATCCGTTCGTGTCGAGCCTCTCGCGGAGCCACCGCTCGACTTCGCCGACATGTGCTGCGGCCGTGGTCCGGGCCGACTCCGGGTCCTGGTCGACGAGGGCGCGGTAGATGCTGGCGTGTTCGCGGCGGGTGCGGTCGATGGCGCCCTCCTCCTGGAAGCCACGCCATACCCGGGCACGGAAGGTGCGGGAGGACAGGCCCTCGAGGACTGCTGCCATGGTGTCGTTGCCCGCGGCTTGGGCGATGGCCCGGTGGAAGGCGAGGTCGTGGGCGAGGATCGCCTCGATGTCGTCGGTGGCGTCCATGGCCCTCAAATGCCGTTCGACTTCGGCGAGTTGCTCGGCGTCGATGCGGGCGGCGGCCAGCGCGGTCGCGGTGGACTCCAGGATCTTGCGCACTTCCAGCAGTTCGCCCAGCTGCGGTCCGCGGGAGAGGTCGGCGACTACCCCGAGGGATTCCAGCAGGTCACCGGCATCGAGCTGGGTGACGTAAACCCCTGATCCGTGCCGTGCCTCCAGCACGCCCATGAAGGTCAGTGCGCGTACGGCCTCGCGCATCGAGCTGCGGGAGACACCCAGCTGGGCGGCCAGGTCCCGTTCGGTGGGCAGCCGCTGGCCGGGATTCAGCCTGCCTTCGGCGATCAGCGCCTTGATCTGGTCTATGGCGCGCTGCGTCACCGTGCCCTTCTGTGGCGCGACGGGTTCGTGCAGACCTTCCACAGCAGTTCCTCCCTGTCCGGTGCGCTGGAGTCTAGCCTCGGAAGTGCTCGGATGAGTATCTCCGGATGACGCAAAATTGGCCATGCATGGGCGTTGACGCGGATAAGTGGTCTGATGAATATTCGGGTCCGGCCGACGCTGGGACGTCGGTCCTCCACCTCACCACTTGTTTGGAGCCGAGCCATGGCCGGACGAACTTCGGGAACCAGATCACAGGCCGTGCGCGCAGCGGCGGTTGCTGTCGGCGCCGCCGTGGCGCTTTCGGCGTGCGGGAGTACGAAGGACACCGGCGCGTCCGGTGGCAAGAGCGGCGGCGAGGGCGAGGTCGGCGTGGTTCTGCCGCTGCTGACCTCGCCGTTCTGGCAGGCGTACAACGACTACGTGCCGAAGAAGGCGAAGTCCGAGGGCGTCGACGCACGTAAGACCGTCAACTCCAACAGTGACCCGGCGCAGCAGATCACCGACATCAACAACCAGCTCAACCAGGGTGTGAAGGGCCTGGTCGTGGCCCCGCTCGACAGCACCGCCATCTCCGCCGGGCTCGACCAGGCCGAGCGCAAGGGCGTCCCGGTCGTCGCTGTGGACGTCGCCCCCAAGGAGGGCAAGGTCGCCATGGTGGTGCGGGCCGACAACGTGGCGTACGGCCAGAAGGCATGCGAGTACCTCGGCGGAAAGGTCAAGAGCGGCAAAGTCGTCCAAGTCATGGGCGATCTCGCCTCCGTCAACGGGCGTGAGCGCTCCCAGGCATTCCGCACATGTGTGAAGAAGAAGTACCCGAAGCTGAAGGTGCTGGAGATCCCCGCCAAGTGGGAGTCGGACACCGCCGCCTCCAAACTCGACACGCTCCTCAACTCCAACCCCGACATCAAGGGGATCTATCTGCAGGCGGGCGGGGTGTATCTCGCGCCCACCCTGCAAACCCTGAAGTCCAAGGGGATGCTGAAGAAGGCGGGCGGCAAGGGGCACATCACCGTCGTCTCGAACGACGGCATCCCGCAAGAGTTCAACGCCATCCGCAAGGGCCAGATCGATGCGACCGTCTCGCAGCCGGCCGACGCCTACGCCAAGTACGGCATGCACTACATCAAGGCGGCGATGAAGGGGCAGAAGTTCAAGCCGGGCAAGACCGACCACGGCTCCGAGATCGTGAAGCTGCCCAACGGCATGCTCGAGGACCAGCTCCCCGCCCCGCTGGTGACCAGGAAGAACGTCGGGGACAAGAGCCTGTGGGGGAACACCGTCAAATGAGCACCGCCGACACCCTGCCCCGGCCGCTCGTGACAGCCGAGGGCATCACCAAGCGCTACGGCCCCACCGTGGCCCTCGCCGACGGTCGGCTGACCGTACTACCGGGCGAGTCCCACGCCCTGGTGGGACGTAATGGCGCCGGAAAGTCGACCCTCGTGTCCATCCTCACCGGACTGCAGGGACCGGACTCCGGCACCGTTGCGTTCGACGGCGCGCCGGCCCCGCCGCTGGCCGACCGTGATGCCTGGCGCCGCAAGGTGGCCTGCGTCTACCAGAGGCCCACTGTTGTACCGGAGTTGACGGTTGCCGAGAACCTCTTCATCAACCGGCAGCCCCGCGGACGCGGCGGCTTCATCAGCTGGCGCAAGCTGCGCGCCGAGGCCACCGATGTCCTCGACACCTGGGACGTGCGTGTCGACCCCGAGGTCTCCACCCGTGACCTCAAGGTCGAGGACCGCCAGATGGTGGAGATCGCCCGGGCGTTGAGCTTCGGGGCACGCTTCATCGTTCTCGACGAGCCGACCGCGCAACTCGACAACCGTGAGATCGACCGACTCTTCACCCGGATGCGAACGCTGCAGGAGTCCGGTGTGACCTTCCTGTTCATCTCCCACCACCTCCAAGAGGTGTACGAGGTGTGCCAGACCGTCACCGTCCTGCGCGACGCCCGCTGGATCACGACCGCCCCCGTCGCTGAACTGCCGCGCGCTGCCCTGGTCGAGGCCATGGCGGGGGAGGCGGTCGCCGAGAGCGGTGCCCGGCGTACGGTGCCTCCGCCGGGCGACGCCCCCGTACGGCTGCGGGCACGCGGACTGACGGGGGCCGACGGCAGCTTCACGAACGTGGATCTCGCCATTCGCCGCGGCGAGGTCGTCGGCCTCGCAGGCAGCAGCGGCAGCGGGAAGATCGAGCTCGCCGAGAGCTTTGCCGGGCTGCACACCCCGGCCGGGGGCGAGGCGGAACTCGACGGGGAAAGACTGCCGTTCGGCGATGTCGGCGCGGCCCTCGAGGCGGGCGTCGGGTGTGTTCCGCGGGACCGGCACGAGCAGGGCATGGTCGCGGGGATGACCATCGGGGACAACGCAACCATGAGCGTGCTCGGCCGGCTCGGGCGGTACGGGTTCGTCGGCACCGAGCGGAAGCGGGCCTTCGCCGGTGAGCTCATCGAGCGGCTCGACATCCACGCCGAGGGACCCGAGCAGCCGCTCTCCGATCTCTCCGGCGGCAACGCCCAGAAGGTCGTGATGGCCCGCGCCCTCGCCTCCGACCCGGGGCTGCTCGTCCTCATCAACCCCACCGCGGGCGTGGACGTGAAGTCGAAGGAGTCGCTGCTCGCCCACCTCGACAGCGCCCGGGAGGACGGCACCGCGGTGCTCGTCGTCTCGGACGAACTCGACGACCTGCGCCGGTGCGACCGCGTGCTGGTGCTCTTCCACGGACAGGTGGTGGCCGAGTACCCCGCGGGCTGGAACGACCACGAACTGATCGCGTCGATAGAAGGAGTGGACCATGGCTGACACCAAGCCTTCGGCGGCCGTGGCCGCCCCCCGCGGGCCGGTCGTCGCCGATGCGCCCCACAGCGCCCCGAAGAACGTACTGCTGCGCCGAGCTCGCGAACTCGCCCTTGTACCGGCGCTGCTCGTCCTTTTGGTCCTGGGGTCCGTGGTCAACGACTCCTTCCTCACCGAGCGGAACCTGATCTCCATCCTCGGCGCCTCGGCGGCGCTGGCCATGGTGGTGCTGGCCGAGTCGCTGGTGCTGATCACCGGCAAGTTCGACCTCTCGTTGGAGTCGGTCCTCGGCATTGCCCCCGCGCTGGGGGCGCTGCTGGTACTGCCGGCGGCGAATGCCGGGTTCGGTACCGAGTGGCCGACGGCGCTCGGCCTGCTCGCCATCGTCGTAGCCGGGGCGGCAGTCGGCGCGTTCAACGGCGTGCTTGTGGTGAAGTTCAAGCTCAACGCGTTCATCGTGACGCTCGCCATGCTGATCGTGCTGCGCGGTCTCCTCGTCGGCGCCACCAAGGGCAAGACACTCTTCGGGATGCCCGACGCCTTCTACACCCTCGCCACCTCCACCTTTCTCACCATTCCCCTGTCGGTCTGGCTCGCTGCGGCCGCGTTCGGCATCGCGGGCTTCATCCTCAAGTACCACCGCGTGGGGCGCGCGCTGTACTCGATCGGTGGCAATCCGGAAGCGGCGCGTGCCGCCGGGATCCGCGTCGAGCGGGTGATGCTCGGTGTGTTCGTCGTCGCCGGTGTGCTCGCCGCGATCGGCGGACTCATGCAGACCGGCTACGTCGGCGCCATCAACGCCAACCAAGGCCAGAACATGATCTTCACGGTGTTCGCGGCCGCGGTCATCGGCGGCATCAGCCTGGACGGCGGAAAGGGCACGATGTTCGGCGCCCTCACCGGTGTCCTGCTGCTCGGCGTCGTACAGAACCTGCTCACCCTTGCCCAGGTGCCGTCCTTCTGGATCCAGGCCATCTACGGCGGAATCATCCTCATCGCCCTCATGCTCGCCCGGGTGACGACCGGCCGCGCGCAGGACTAGGAGTACGGAACACCATGAAGCTGCTGCGCCTGGGCGATCCGGGCTGCGAACGCCCAGCCCTCCGCACCGAAGACGGCCGCACGCTGGACCTGTCCTCCCTGACCGCCGACATCGACGGCACCCTTCTCGCAGGCGGCGGCCTCGACCGGGTCCGCGCCGCCGCCGAGGCCGGCACACTGCCGGAGCTGGACCCGACCGGGCTGCGCATCGGCGCGCCCGTCGTCCGCCCCGGCAAGGTGGTGTGCATCGGCCTGAACTACGTCGACCACGCAACCGAGACCGGCGCCGACATCCCGGGGCGGCCCGTGGTTTTCATGAAGGACCCCGGCACCGTCATCGGCCCCTACGACCAGGTGCTCATCCCGCGTGGCTCTACCCGGACCGACTGGGAGGTCGAGCTCGCCGTCGTCATCGGCGCGCGGGCCCGCTATCTGACCGGACCACAGCAAGCCCTCCGCCACGTCGCCGGTTACGCGATCAGCCATGACGTCTCCGAGCGCGAGTTCCAGCTGGACTTCTCCCCCCAGTGGGACCTCGGCAAGTCCTGCGAGACCTTCAACCCGCTCGGCCCCTTCCTCGTCACCGCTGACGAGGTGCCCGACCCGCAGCAGCTCACGCTGCGGCTGGCCGTCAACGGCATCGAGCGGCAGCACGGCCGCACCAGCGACATGATCTTCGACGTCGCTCATCTCGTGACCTATCTGAGCCAGTACATGGTGCTGGAGCCCGGTGACGTCATCAACACCGGCACCCCGGCCGGCGTCGCCCTGGGCCGGCCCGACAGCCCCTTCCTCCGCTCCGGCGACACCACCGAGCTCACCATCACGGGGCTCGGCGGCCAGCGCCAGACCTTTGCGCAAGCGTGAGAGGCGCCACAGTGACAGCATCCACAGCCCCCCGGGCCACGCGGATCATCGCCGTCGACACGTACGACATCCGCTTCCCCACCTCTCGCGAGCTTGACGGCTCCGACGCGATGAATCCGGACCCCGACTACTCCGCCGCCTACGTGGTGCTGCGCACCGACGCTGGCGACGGACATGAGGGGCATGGCTTCACCTTCACCATCGGGCGCGGCAACGAGGTCCAGATCGCCGCCATCGAGGCCCTGCGGCCGCACATCGTCGGCCGGTCCGCCGACGAGCTGTGCGCCGACCCCGGCGCCCTCAGCCGAGATTTGAACGGCGACAGCCAACTGCGCTGGCTCGGTCCCGAGAAGGGCGTGATGCACATGGCGATCGGCGCTGTCGTCAACGCCGTCTGGGACCTGGCGGCAAAGCAGCAGGCCAAACCGCTGTGGCAACTGCTCGCAGACGCCGAACCGGAATGGCTGGTCGACCAGATCGACTTCCGCTACATCGCGGATGTACTCGGCCCCGAGGAAGCGCTCGCACTGCTCAGGAACGGGCGCGAGGGCGCCGCCGAACGGGAAGCGGCGCTGCGTGAGCGAGGCTATCCCGCATACACCACCTCACCCGGCTGGCTCGGCTACTCCGACGCCAAGCTCAAGCGGCTCGCCGAGGAGGCCGTCGCCGAGGGCTTCACACAGATCAAGCTCAAGGTCGGTGCCGACCTGGACGACGACATCCGCCGCTGCCGTACCGCGCGCGCCGCCGTGGGGCCTGACATCCGTATTGCCATCGACGCCAACCAACGGTGGAACGTGGACGAGGCCATCGCCTGGGTCCGGGCGCTGGCGGAGTTCGACCCGTACTGGATCGAGGAGCCGACCAGCCCGGACGACGTCCTCGGGCACGCCGCCGTCCGCGAAGGTGTCTTCCCGGTGCAGGTTGCCACCGGCGAGCATGTGCAGAACCGCATCGTGTTCAAACAGCTCCTCCAGGCACGGGCCATCGACATCCTCCAGCTGGACGCGGCCCGGGTGGGCGGCGTCAACGAGAACCTTGCGATCCTGCTGCTCGCCGCCAAGTTCGGCGTTCCGGTCTGCCCGCACGCGGGCGGCGTGGGCCTGTGCGAACTCGTCCAGCACCTGTCGATGTTCGACTACGTGGCCCTGTCCGGCAGCACGAAGAACCGGGCCATCGAGTACGTCGACCATCTGCACGAGCACTTCGAGCACCCCGTGCACGTGGAGCACGGCCATTACGCGACACCCACTGCACCCGGATTCTCCGCGCAGATGAAGACGCAGTCGATCACCACCTTCCGCTACCCCGGCGGCACCTACTGGACTGCTGACGCCGCCGACAACGAGGAGGCAACCGCATGAGTGGCGAACTGGACGGTCTGAAGGCGCTCGTCACCGGAGGTGGAAGCGGCATCGGCCTGGCCACGGCCCGGCTGCTGGCCGAGCGCGGCGCCGGCGTCGCGGTACTCGACCTGAACCCCGATGTCGAGGCGCCGCTGCAGGGCTACACCGCCGACGTCTCCGACGGGGCTGCGGTGGCGGCTGCCGTCAGCACGGCCGCCGACGACCTGGGGGGCCTGGACATCCTGATCAACAACGCCGGCATCGGGGCCGTCGGGACGGTCGAGGACAACGACGACGCCGAGTGGCACCGGGTACTCGATGTCAACGTCCTCGGCGTGGTGCGTACGACGCGCGCCGCCCTGAGCCATCTGCGCCGCTCCGCCCATGCCGCAATCGTCAACACCTGCTCCATCGCCGCGACCGCCGGCCTGCCGCAGCGCGCCCTGTACAGCGCCAGCAAGGGTGCTTTGCAGTCACTCACCTTGGCCATGGCGGCCGACCACATCCACGAGGGCATCCGCGTCAACTGCGTCAACCCCGGCACAGCCGACACTCCTTGGATCGGCAGGCTGCTCGCCGCCGCCGACTACCCCGCACTGGAGCGGGCCGCCCTCAACGCCCGCCAGCCGATGGGCCGCCTGGTGACCGCGGACGAGGTCGCCGCCGCCATCGCGTATCTGGCGAGCCCCGCAGCGGGGAGCGTCACCGGCACCGCGCTGGCGGTCGACGGCGGAATGCAGGGCCTGCGCCCGCGCCCGTCGGCGGACAGCACGGACCGGTGATGTGTATGCGTACGCACCCGATCGGGGCGGCATCCGTGAAGGTGACGGAACTGGGCTTCGGCAGCGCCTCGATCAGCGGCCTGTACGAGCCGGTGGACGAGGACACCGCCGCGGCCACGGTCGCGGCGGCCTGGGACGCGGGCGTGCGGTACTTCGACACCGCCCCGCACTATGGCCTCGGCCTCGCGGAGCGCCGCCTCGGGGCCGCGCTGAGGGACAAGCCACGCGACGCATACACCCTCTCCACCAAGGTCGGGCGGCTGCTCGTGCCGTACGCCGCAGGTGAAGGGCCCGGCGACGACCTCGCCAACGGCTTCGCCGTCCCGGCGACGCACCGCCGAGTCTGGGACTTCAGCGCGGACGGCGTGCGGCGCAGCCTGGAGCAGAGCCTGGAGCGACTCGGCCTCGACCACATCGACATCGTCTGTCTCCACGACCCCGACGACCACGGGGAACAGGCGCTGCGCGAGGCATACCCCGCCCTGGAGCGGCTGCGCGACCAGGGCATCGTCCGGGCGATCGGCGCCGGTATGAACCAGGCCGGGATGCTGACGCGCTTCGTCACCGAAACGGATGTGGACCTGGTGCTTTGCGCCGGCCGCTACACGCTGCTCGAACAGACCGGCCTCCGCAAGCTGTTGCCCGCAGCGGCGGAGCGCGGCAAGCGCGTCGTGATCGGCGGCGTGTTCAACTCCGGTCTCCTCGCCGACCCCGGCCGGCCGGACGCCACGTACGACTACACGGCCGTACCCGACGCGATACGCGCCCGGGCCCTGCGCATGGGCACCGTCACCGAGGCGTACGGTGTCCCGCTGCGCGCCGCCGCACTGCGCTTCCCCTTCGGCCATCCGGCGGTGGCAAGCGTGCTGACCGGGGCACGGTCGGCGGCCGAGGTGCAGGACGCGGCCGCCATGCTGCGCCTCGAGATACCGGACGGGCTGTGGGACGGACTGCGGGCGGAGGGGCTACTGCCCGGCGAAGTGCCGGTCCCGGCGGCCGGAGGCACGGAGGAGCCATGCGTATAGCGCTCTTCATCACCTGCTTCAACGACACGATGTTCCCGGACACGGGCAAGGCAGTCGTCAAGCTCCTCGAACGCCTCGGCCACACCGTGGAGTTCCCACCGGAGCAGACCTGCTGCGGGCAGATGCACTTCAACACCGGCTACCGCCGCGAGGCTCTTCCCATGGTGCGCCGCTTCGTGGACGCCTTCAGGACGTACGACACCGTGGTGACGCCTTCCGCCTCGTGCGCCGGGATGGTGCGCGACCATCACCGCGTGCTGGCCGAGCAGCACGGCGACGCTTCGCTCGCCGCGGCGGTGGAACAACTGGCCCCGACGGTGTTCGAGCTCTCCGAACTGCTGGTGGACGTCCTCGGCGTCCGCGACGTCGGGGCGTACTTCCCGCACCGCGTCACTTATCACCCGACCTGCCATGCGCTGAGGATGCTCCGCGTCGGCGACCGGCCGCTGCAACTGCTGCGCGCGGTCAAAGGGATCGATCTGGTCGAGCTGCCGGACGCCGAGTCGTGCTGCGGCTTCGGCGGCACCTTCGCTCTGAAGAACGCCGACACCTCGGCTGCCATGCTGGCCGACAAGGTGTGCAACGTCCTGGGCACCGGCGCCGAGGTGCTCTCGGCGGGCGACAACTCCTGCCTGATGCACCTCGCCGGTGCCCTCACCCGGCTGCGTACCGGCGTCGGGACGCGGCACCTCGCGGAGATCCTCGCAGCCACGGAAAGGGAACTGCCGTGAGCGGAGCCGACAACATCACCTGGCTGGGGACGCCCGCGTTCCCCGACGCCGCCCGCACCGCCCTCGCCGACACCCAACTGCGCGCCAACCTGCGCAAGGCCACCGGCACCATCCGCGACAAGCGCCTCGCTGCCACCGGCGAACTCGGCGACTGGGAACAGTTGCGCGAGGCCGGGGCCGCGCTGAAGCGGCGCACGCTACGCCACCTGGACACGTATCTGCTCCGCCTGGAGGAGACCGTCACCAAGGCCGGGGGCACCGTGCACTGGGCCACCGACGCTGCCGAGGCAAACCGCATCGTGACGTATCTCGTACGGGCGACGGGCGAGCGGGAGGCCGTCAAGGTCAAGTCCATGGCAACCCAGGAGATCGGACTCAACGCGGCCCTCGCGGCAGCGGACATCCGCGCGTACGAGACCGACCTCGCCGAGCTCATCGTGCAGCTCGGCGACGACCGTCCGTCCCACATCCTGGTCCCCGCCATCCACCGCAACCGGGCCGAGATCCGCGAGATCTTCCGGGACGTGATGGCCGAGTGGGGGCGGCCGGCGCCCGACGCACTGACCGACGATCCGGAGGACCTGGCGGAGGCGGCCCGGCTGCATCTGCGCGAAAAGTTCCTGCGGGCAAAGGTGGCGATCTCGGGGGCCAACTTCGCGGTCGCCGACACGGGAACGGTCGGGGTCGTCGAGTCGGAGGGCAACGGCCGGATGTGCCTGACCCTCCCGAAGACGCTGATCACGGTCATGGGCATCGAGAAGGTCCTGCCGTCCTTCGCCGACCTCGAGGTCTTCCTCCAGCTCCTGCCGCGCTCGTCCACAGGGGAGCGCATGAACCCGTACACGAGCATGTGGACCGGCACCACGCCCGGCGACGGGCCGCAGGACTTCCACCTCGTCCTCCTCGACAACGGCCGCACCGCCACGCTGCGCGACACCGTCGGCCGGCAGGCACTCGGCTGCATCCGCTGCTCCGCCTGCCTCAACGTCTGTCCGGTGTACGAACGGACCGGCGGTCACGCGTACGGCTCGGTGTACCCCGGGCCGATCGGGGCCGTGCTCACCCCGCAGCTGGTGGGTGTCGAGCACGCCGCCTCGCTGCCCTTCGCCTCCACACTCTGCGGGGCTTGCTACGACGCCTGCCCGGTGAAGATCAACATTCCGGAGGTACTGGTCCACCTGCGCGCCGAGGCGGTCGAGGCGAAGCGCGGCCCCGTACCGACCCCGGAGGCCATGGTGATGAAGGCCGCAGCGGCGACGCTCGGGTCGCCGCGACGGTTGGCCTGGGCGCAGCGGTTCGGCTCGATGGGCGGTCGGCTGCTGGCGCGGCGCGACCGGATCGGCAGGCTGCCGGGGCCGCTGCGCCGCTGGTCGGACACCCGGGACACGGCGCCACCGGCCCGGGAGTCCTTCCGGGCGTGGTGGCGGCGCACGCATAGCACGCAAGGCGGCGAACGGTGAACCCCCGCGACACCGTTCTGCAGCGCATACGGGTCGCGCTGACGGACGTACCGGCGTCGGAGACACCGGACGACGTGCCGGTGCCGCGTGCATATATGTCCAGCCACGCCGGACGCGACCCTGTACCGCTCTTCGCCGAGCGCGTCGCGGACTACCGCGCCACGGTCACCCGCACCTCCGCCGACGGAGCACGCGCCGTCGTCGCGGAGGCGCTGTCCGGACGCGGCGTCGGCTCCCTGGTGGTGCCCGAAGGCTTCCCGCCGCAGCTGCTGCCGACGGGGGAGTGGAGGGTGCTGGCCGAGGAGCCACGGCTCGACGTACAGCATCTGGACATGGCGGACGCAGTGCTGACCACCTGCGCCGTCGGCATCGCCGTCACCGGCACCCTCGTGCTGGACGCCGGTCCCGGGCAGGGACGACGGGCCCTGACGCTGCTGCCCGACCACCACCTGTGCGTCGTGCGGGAGGCGCAGATCGCCGGTGACGTCCCCGAGGCGCTGGTCCGCCTGGACCCGACCCGTCCGCTCACGTTCATTTCCGGCCCGTCGGCCACCAGCGACATCGAACTCGACCGGGTGGAAGGCGTACACGGCCCACGCACCCTGGACGTCGTCATCATCGAGGAGCCGTCGAGCGAGGAGCCGTCATGAGTACCCGAGTCGCCCTGCACACCAAGGTCCGTGCCAACCGCATCCAGGAGTACGAGGCCGCCCACCGTGAGGTCCCCGCCGAGCTGCGGGAGGCCATTCGCGCGGCCGGGGCCACGTCGTGGACGATCTGGCGCAGTGGCACCGACCTCTTCCACCTGATCGAGGTCGAGGACTATCCGAAGATGATCGCCGAACTGAACGAGCTGCCGGTGAACATCGCCTGGCAGGCCCGCATGGCCGAGCTGCTCGACGTCGTCCACGACTACTCGTCCGAGGGCGCGGACGCCTCGCTCCCGGTCGTCTGGGAGCTGTGAGCCGATGTCACGCCCGCCGATCACTGACGCGCACCATCACGTCTGGGACCTGTCCGTCCGCGACCAGGACTGGCTGAGCGGCCCCGAATTCGCCCCGATCCGCCGTGACTTCTCCCTCGTCGACCTGGAGCCGGAGGCCCGCGCGGCGGGCGTCACCCGCACGGTGCTGGTCCAGACGGTCACCGTGCCGGAGGAGACCCCCGAGCTCCTCGCACTGGCGGCGCACAGCGAGCTGGTGGCCGGTGTCGTGGGCTGGACCGACCTCACCGCTCCCGGGATCGCCGACGAGCTCGCACGCCTCGCCGCGCTGCCCGGAGGCGACCAGCTGCGCGGCATCCGCCACCAGGTCCAGGCCGAGCCCGATCCGCAGTGGCTCACCCGCCCCGAGGTCCTGCGTGGCCTGCGCGCCATCGAGGCCGCGGACCTCGTGTACGACCTCGTCGTGCTGCCCCATCAACTGCCCGCGGCGATCGAAGCCGCGAACGAGCTGCCCGGCCTGACCTTCGTCCTCGACCACCTGGGCAAGCCGCCCATCGCCGCCGGCGCACCGGAGCCCTGGGCCCGGCATGTCCGGGAGCTCGCGGCCCTCCCCAACACGGTCTGCAAGCTGTCAGGCATGGTGACGGAGGCCGACTGGGGCACCTGGTCGGTGCGCGACCTCCGCCCCTACGCCGACACCGTGCTGCATGCCTTCGGGCCGAACCGGCTGATGTTCGGTTCGGACTGGCCGGTGTGCCGGTTGGCAGCCACCTACGCCGAGGTGGTCGAAACAGCCATGCTGCTCATCGCGGGCCTCACACCCACCGAGCAGGCCTGGCTCTGGTCGGGCACGGCGGGGCGGGTGTACGGCAGCTGAACACCGGATTCGAGGTGCAGCCGCGCGAAGACCTTGGGGCTGTCGAGCGCATTCTTCGCAGCCCCAAGGCCCGCTGCGTGGACCGGCTGTTGGCTCTTGGTCTACTTCACGTGATACGTGCCGTGCAGCGGCAGCCACCGGGAGGAGCCGCCGATCGAGATCCCGTACTCACCGCTCTGGACGCGGTAGTCCTTCGCCTCGCTGTCCCAGTACGACAGCTCCCGCGGGTCGACCTTGAGAGTGACCGTCTTCGTCTCGCCACGTTCGAGGTGGACCTTGGTGAAGGCGCCGAGTTCCTTGGGCGGCGGCTGTGCCTTCGTGTCCGGCTTGCCGACGTAGAGCTGTGGAACCTCAGCCCCCGCCCGCTCACCGGCATTGGTGAGCTTGAACGACACGGTCACCGGATCATCGGGGCCGCCCGAGGGCTTCTCCAGCTTCAGGTCCTGGTAGGAGAAGCCGGCGGTGTAGGACAGGCCGTGTCCGAACGGGAACAGCGGGGCCTGGTTCTCCTTGTCGTACCACCGATAGCCGACGTAGACGCCCTCGGTGTACCTGCTCTTGCCGTCGACGCCCGGGAACTGCTCCTGCGTGCTCACCGGTGTCTGCTCGTCGGCCTTGGGCCAGGTCTGCGGGAGCTTGCCGCCGGGATTGACGTCGCCCCACAGCAGCTGTGCGGTGGCCGCACCGCCCCGGGCGCCGGGGTACCAGGTCTGGAGCACGCTCTTGACCTTGGGCAGCCACGGCATCAGGACGGGCGCACCGGTCTGGAGTACGACCACTGTGTTCGGATTGGCTTCCGCCACCGCGTTGACCAGAGCGTCCTGGTTGCCCGGCAGGCTCAGGTTCTTCCGGTCCTCGCCCTCTTTCGCTTCGTCCTTGACGAAGACCACGGCGGTCTCGGCATTCTTCGCTTCCTCCGCCGCCTTCCGCCGATCGGCCCCGTCCGCGTACGAGACCTTGGTCGAGGATCCGGCACGGCCGGCGATGGCGTCGTAGGCGTTGTCCATCGACAGCGGCTTGACCGCGCTGCTGCCGCCACCGATCGCCGTCTGCTTCGCCGGGCCGCCGATGACCGCGATGCTGTCCGTCGAGGAGCTGAGGGGAAGAGCGGCATCGTCGTTCTTCATCAGGACCGCGCTCTCGGCCGCGATCCTCCGGGCGGCCGCGCTGTCCTTGCCTTCGTCGATCTGACCCCGTGCCATGGGATCGCGGTCGAACATCCCGAACCGGAACAGCGTGGTGAGCGTCTCGCGTACCCGGGTGTCGACGTCATGCATCGTGATCGAGCCGTCGTTCAGCGCGGACTGGACCTTGGGCAGGGTGGCGTGCACCCCGGTCGGCAACTCGACGTTCAGCCCGGCCTTGACGGACCTGGTGCTGTGGGTGGCCGGGTAGTCGGACACGACGTAGCCGTCGAAGCCCAGCTTCGAGCGCAGGTCACCGAGGGTCTCGTTGTTCTCGCAGGCGTGCACGCTGTTGATTTTGTTGTACGAGCACATCACGGAGCCGGGCTTCCCGTCGGCGATGGCCACATCGAAGTTCTTCTCGTAGATCTCGTGCAGCGTTCGGTCGTCGATCTCCGACGACCCGGTCATCCGGTCGGTCTCCTGGTTGTTGGCCGCGTAGTGCTTCAGGGTGGCGATCACCCCTTGGCCCTGGATGCCGCGTGTGCTCGCGCCCGCCAGGGTGCCGGAGAGATACGGGTCCTCGCTGTAGTACTCGAAGTTGCGGCCGTTGGCCGGCACCCGCTGAATGTTGTGCCCGGGGGCGAACACCTGGGCCTGGCCGAGCGCCCGTGCCTCGGAGCCGAGGACAGAGCCGTGCTCTTCGGCGAGCTCCGTGTCGAAGCTCGCAGCCAGGGCTGACGGGGAGGGCAGTGCGGTGGCCCTGTCCTGGTTGTCGACGGAATTGCTGTCCCGCACGCCTGCCGGGCCGTCGGTCATGGTGATGCCGGGGACCTTCAGCCGCGGGATCGGCGGGAGGTAGCCGACGGTGGGGATGGGTGACTCCAACTGCTCGACCCCGTGCAGCATGTGCACTTTCTCTTCGAGGGTCATCTCCTTGAGCAGGTCGTTCGCGCGCTCTTCAGGGGGCTGGTCCTGGTTCATCCAGGGGTGTGCGTCGGCTGACGCGGAGTGCACGGGGACGAGCAGCCCGGCCGATGCGACGGCCATGCTCGCCACTCCGATGAGCAGGCGTCGGGTTGTCACTCCGCGCCGATGCGTTCTGGTCATGGAACCTCCAGTGCTCCGTTGCATGAATGAGTGGCACGTGCTCGTGGCCCACCGGCATCGCGCGTGCACAACGGCCTCGAATGGCGGAGCCGGTGAGCGCCGGAAGAGCGCTTTTGAGCACCAGGTGCCCCGCGAGAGAGGTGGCGGCGCCCCGCGAGACAGGTGGCCGGCGCAGTCGGCAGCCCCGCATGTCGAGCCCCCGCGCACGGGCGCATGCCGACCGGGTCGGCGCGTCGATCGCCGATCCGCGCGGCGACTCGCTGTTGGATCGTGTGCGGCTCTGTTGGGACCGTAGGAGCCGAAGCGCGCCTGCGTCAACGGTTCAGAGGCGACCGGAAGTTGTGGGGAGGTGGAGTGATGAGGGTCCGTCGGATCTCCGCCGTAGTGCACAGGACATCAGATCACTCTGCGAACGACACTCCGGGTGCGGGTAGGTAACCGGCTAATTAACAACGGATTTTGCCTTCCCTCTGGACGGGGGACGACGCGATGCCCGTTAATACATCTGATGACTCTTCGGCGGAGCGCGTATCTCGTGTGGCTCTCCCCGCGCCCGCCCTCGTGGGTCCCCCCACCCGATCTGTTCGTCACCGGGCCGCAGCCAGAGCGCCCAGCGCGAGCTGTGACCCGAAAAGCAAACAGGAGCGACCACGATGACCGAGCACATGACGCGCAGAAGAGTGCTGGCCGGTATGGCTGCCATGACGGCCGCCGCCGCTGTCACGCCGACGTCGGCGACACCCGCGTTCGCCGCCACTCAGCCGTTGCCGATCCTGCCGCCGCGTGTTCCCCAAGGGGACATGGGCATCCAGCAGCAGTCCGACGAGAAGATCCAGTGGATGCAGGACGCCAAGCTCGGCATGTTCATCCACTGGGGTGTCTACGCCGGCCCGGCCAAAGGCGAGTGGCACATGGAGAACGACGCCATCACGCCGGACGACTACAAGAAGTACCTCACCGACGCATCGGATGCGCAGTTCACCGCGAGCGCCTACAACCCGGCCGACTGGGCGCAGTTGGCCACGGACATGGGCGCCAAGTACTCCGTGCTGACCACCCGCCACCACGACGGCTTCGCGCTGTGGCCGACCGGGCACCCTCGTGCCTGGCACTCCGGGCAGGAGCCGCTCAAGCGGGACTTCATCGACGAGTACGTCAAGGCCGTTCGCAACGCCGGGCTCAAGGTCGGCCTGTACTACTCCCCGATCAACTGGCGCTACCCCGGCTACTACGACTGGAACGGCACCGGCGCGGTGGAGAACGCCTGGGGCTACACCACAGACCCCGCGCACAAGGAGAACGCGCGGGTCATGAAGAACGAGGTGTACCAGTCCGTCCGCGAGTTGGTCACCAAGTACGGCGAGATCGACGACATCTGGTGGGACGGCGGCTGGCTCGGCCAGCAGGGCACCGACCGGGACTCCGCCTTCTTCTGGGAGCCCGGCAAGCTGCGGGACACCTCCAACGACTGGCAGGTGGACGACGCCTTCAGCGAGACCGATCCCGCGACCGGCCGGCCGCTCGGCCTCATGGGCGTGGTCCGCAAGCACCAGCCGGACATCATCGTCAACACGCGATCCGGCTGGATGGGCGACTACACCAGCCACCCCGGTGACGAGGGGCCGGGCGTCCCCTCCGGCGCTGTCCGGACCACCGAGCTGTCGGAGAAGGCGTTCTCCCTCGGCGACCGTTGGGGCTACGCCGGTGACAAGGCGATGGACTTCGGCCAGGCCGTCAACATCCTGGTGAACTGCTGGGTGCGGAACATGACGTGCCTCGTCAATGTCGGACCGGACCGCACCGGGAAGGTACCCCCCTCCCAGGTGGCCCTGGCCCGCAGGATCGGCTCCTTCCTGGGCACCTACGGCAAGGCCGTGTACGGCACCCGCGGCGGGCCCTGGAATCCGGAGGACGGCAAATACGGCTTCACCTACAAGGAGAACACCTTCTACGTCCACCTGCTGCCCGGCCACAGCGGCACCGAGTTCATCACCCCCTCGACCGGTGACGCAAAGGTGAAGCGGGTCTTTGACGTGGCATCGGGCGGCGACCTGCGGTTCAGCGTCGACGCGGACGGCAAGGTGAAGATCACCGGGATCGACCGCGGCCGTACCCCCGAGGACAGCGTGGTGGGAGTCGAGCTCGACCGCTCCGTACAGCCTGCCAACATCGCTGTCGGGGCGAAGGCGACGGCCGCCAGCGAGGAAGTCAACCACGGCAACACCGCGGCGAAGGCCGTCGACGGCTCGACGGCGACCCGCTGGGCCGCGGCCGACGACAGCACCGGGCAGTGGCTCACGGTGGACCTCGGCGCACGTAAGTCCCTGACGGGAACACGCATCATCTGGGAACTCGACAAGACGAACTACCGCTACAAGATCGAGGGCTCCAACGACAACGCCAACTGGAGCACTCTGGCCGATCTGACCGGCACCGACAGCACAAGTCAGGTGCAGGCGGCCCAGTTCAAGGCGCAAGCCCGGTACGTACGGGTGACGGTCACCGGCCCCTCGGGCACCTGGGCCTCCATCCGCAGCCTGGAAGTCTACGACCGGCCCTTCAGCACCAGCCTGACCACCTCGCCCTGATGAGGGCACCGTCGCTACGGACAGCACAACAGGAGAGGTACACGACCATGGTTTCCACAAGAGGCAGAGCGATCGCCCTGACCGTCGCGCTCGCCACCGGTTCACTGGCGCTCGTCCCGGCAACGGCGTCGTCCGCCGAGCCGAGGCGGGGAGCCGCAGCTGCCGCCGAGCCCGGCCCGGGGACGAACTACGCGACCGACGACCCCTTCACCTCCGAGCGCACCTCGTGGTTCCGCAACGACAGGTTCGGCATGTTCGTCCACTTCGGCGCCTACTCGAACCTCGAAGGTGAGTACAAGCGCCCCGATGGAACGGTGTGCAGGAACGCGGAGTGGATCATGCGCGAGTGCAAGATCCCGAAGGACGAGTACGAAAAGCAGGCCGCGACCTTCAACCCCAAGGACTTCGACGCGAAGGCCCTCGTCGCGGCGGCCAAGAGCGCCGGCCAGAAGTACATCGTCATCACCGCCAAGCACCACGACGGCTACGCGATGTGGCCGACCAAGCAGAACAAGTGGAACCTGCGGGACCACTCGTCCTTCGACAAGAACCGCGACATCCTCGCCGAGCTGAAGAAGGCCGCCGACGCCGCAGGCATCAAGCTGGGGCTCTACTACTCGATATGGGACTGGCACGACCCCGACTTCCCGAACGCCGACACGTTCCCCCAGTACAAGAAGCGGATGCACGCCCAGCTCAAGGAGCTGATCGACAACTACGACCCGGACCTGCTGTGGTTCGACGGCGAGTGGGACACGGACAACCCCACCAACCGGTGGTCCTCGCGCGACGGCGAGGAGCTGGAGTCCTCTCTGCGTGGCCTGAGCCCGGACCTGGTCATCAACAACCGGGTCGGCAAGCGCCAGGTCGCCGACGGCGACTACGGCACACCGGAGCAGGAGATCCCCGAGGCGCCCGTGGACGGGCAGCTGTGGGAGAGCTGCATGACCATCAACGGCAGCTGGGGCTACGCACGCTGGGACGACAAGTGGAAGTCGGGCACCGAGCTGACCCGCAATCTGCTGAACACCTCGAGCCGAAGCGGCAACTACCTGCTCAACGTCGGCCCGGACAAGCTGGGGCGCGTGCCCGCTCCGGCCACTGACGCGCTGAAGGCGATGGGCGACTGGCAGAACCACGCCGGGCAGGGTGCCGCGGTCTCCAACGCGGGCTTCCCCGGCGTCGTATCCGAGCCGGACTGGGGTGTGGTCAGCCGGTCGGGCAACGATCTGTACGCCTCGGTCTACCAGTGGCCCGGGGCCGGCAAGCCGCTGCATCTCACCGCCAGAACACCCTTCAAGGTCGACAGTGCGAGCGTGCTCGGCAGCGATCAAAAGGTCACGGTCACCAAATCGGGCGACGGATACGACATCACCCCCTCCGGTGACGCCACGAACCCGGCCGCCACGGTGATCAAGCTGTCGATCACCCCGGCCTCTCCCACGACCGAGGGCAGCGGCACCGGCCTGAAGGCGGAGATCTTCGACAACGACCAGCTGTCCGGGAGCCCGAAGGTCACCCGCACCGACCCGACCGTCAACTACGCCTGGCGGTTCCGTGGCTCGCCCGCCGAGAACATCCCCGATGACCACTTCAGTACCCGCTGGACCGGCACGATCGAGCCGCGCTACAGCGAGAAGTACCAGTTCACGACCGTGTCGGACGACACCGCGCGGGTCTGGATCGACGGGAAGCTCGTCATCGACAACACGACCCCGCACAACCAGGCGGTCGACAAGGCCGCCGTCGACCTCCAGGCGGGCAAGAAGTACTCCATCAAGGTCGAGCACACCCAGCAGACCGGCGAGGCATATATGAAGCTGCTCTGGTCCAGCCCCAACACGCCTCAGCAGATCGTGCCGAAGAGCCAGCTCTCGCCGAACAAGGGCTGAGTGACCGTGCTTCGCCTCCACCGGGCGCGGGCGGGAGACCCTCACGAAGCACCAGCACACCGAACCGATCCGCCCGCGCTCTGACCGTTCGCCCCCCCCAAAAAACAAGGAGACGGTTCATGTCCGGACCCACAGGCGGTACGAGCCAAGCCAGACGGCGGGCTCGGCGGACCGCGACCGCTGCTCTCGTCGTTCTCGCCGCGTGCGGAAGCGGCGTACTGCCCGCCGGCTCGTCGGCCGCGCAGGAGAATCGCGCAACGCGTGCGGCCGAGCCGGAGAATCCCGTCGTCACCATCAACGACTCGGACTCCCCGGAGCAGATCCGCGAGAAGGCCGCGAAGGTGACGCCGACGTCGAGGCAACTGGCTTGGCAGTACGAGGAGCTGACCGGGTTCGTCCACTTCGGGCCGAACACCTTCACCGGAAGGGAGTGGGGCTCGGGAGCCGAGGACCCGGATGTCTTCGCTCCTTCCAGCCTCGACACCGATCAGTGGGCGCGCACCTTCAAGGAAGCGGGATTCAAGAAGGTCATCCTCACCGCCAAGCATCATGACGGGATGCTGCTGTACCCCTCGGAGTACTCCAGCCACGGGGTGGCCTCCAGTTCCTGGAGGAGCGGGCAGGGCGACGTCCTCAAGGAGTTCGCCGACTCCGCGCGCAAGGCCGGTCTCAAGGTGGGTGTCTATGTTTCCCCGGCCGACGGTGCGGAGCTGCCCCACAAGTGGTGGATGGAGAAGTGGGTCCCGGACATCGTCAAGAAGCACGATGCGGGACAGGGCTTGTCCACGATCGAGCAGTCGACCTATGACGACCGCGACCGGACTCCAGGGGGACAGGGCAGGTACGGCAACGGCAGCGAGAAGAAAACCACGACGATCCCGAGCAACGGCGGATCCGGCCCGAAGTTCACCTTCGAGGCCGACGACTACAACCGCTACTACATGAACACCCTGTATGAGGTGCTCACCAAGTACGGCAAGTTCGACGAGGTGTGGTTGGACGGAGCCAACCCCTGGAAGGAGGCGGGTCTCAACCAGAGCTACAACTTCACCGACTGGTTCAAGATGATCCGCACGCTCCAGCCGTCGGCCGGCGTGTTCGGCGGCCCGGACATCCGCTGGGTCGGCAACGAGGACGGGCTCACCACGCGTCCCAGCGAGTGGAGCGTCGTCCCCCAGACCGGCAAAGCCGATCCGGACGGTGAACGCAATCCGACGTACGGCCATCAGGACGACAACATCGCCGGAGACGACAAGCTGACCACGGATTCGGACTACCTGGCCTGGCACCCGGCCGAGTGCGACGGCCGGCTGCAGGGCAAGAACTGGTTCTGGAACAAGGACGTGCAGCCCAGTTCCCTGGCCACTCTGCAGAACATGTACCGCAACTCGGTGGGCAAGAACTGCCAGCTCCTGCTGAACGTCGCTCCGGACAACCGCGGCAGGGTCCCCGAGGCGGAGGAGAAGCGGATGCAGGAGTTCGGCAGGTGGATCCGGTCAACCTTCGACACGAACCTCGCCAAGGGTGCGACCGCCGCGGACGACGCAGGCACCTCGCACACCCCCGGGAACGACCCGGGCAACGTGCTGGACAACACCGATGACACCGCGTGGCAGCCCACGGGCACCACCGGTGACCTCGTCCTGGACCTGGGCTCCGACAGGACCTTCAACACGGTGAACCTGAAGGAGAACATCAAGGTGGGCCAGCGGACGTCCGGCTTCGCCGTCGATGTCTGGGACGGCCGGTCCTGGAAGGAGGCCGGCAGCGCCACCACGATCGGCTACCGCCGCATCCTGAAGCTGTCGGAATCGGTCACGACCAGCAAGATACGGCTGCGGATCACCTCGTCCCGGGCCCTCCCCCCGGCGATCGCCACCCTCAGCCTTCACAACGATCACTCCTAGCCCAGCACTCTCGGCATCGGGTGACGGCCGCGTCGTATCACGGCTTCGCAAAGCCGCGGGACGGCACGGCCGTTGCTCGCTCTCCCTCGGTCCACCCTTCGGTCCGCACGGCGTAGGACGTCGTCCCGGAAGCCTTCACCAGGACGGTGCCGTACGACTCACCGAGACGGTCACCGGTCTGCCGCCGGGCGACGTGGTCGTGGAACCAGGAACCCGACGCCCGGTACCCGACCCCGCAGGAGGTCGCCGCGGAGATTGGTCCGGACCCGGCGACATGGACGGTCGAGCGGGCCGACGCGCCCCGTCGGATCGCGACCGGACCAGCTGGGCGCACCGCCGAGGTCACCGACCACGTCTTGATCATCCGCCGCACCGCCTGAACCGGCGCCAGGTCCGCGCCCCACGAAGGAGACCAACATGCCCACCGCCTCCCGCCCCCGTCGCCGCAGCGACACCCCGCCACCCCGGACCGGAAGCAGCGAGACCGAAGCAGGGCTGGCCGCAGACCTGGTTCGCCTGGGCGGAGCGATGCGCAGCAGCGGGCTGCCGATGGCCCTCGGACGCTTGTTGATCGGTGCGTTCATGGGGCTGCTGAGGGCCATGCGGGGTAGGTGCGCCGACTTGTGTGACTGTTCCTGGATATCGGCCTGTTGGGCGTTTTCGACAAGTTCCTCCCCTACGCTGGGAGTTCCCGCCCGCACCTGGTAGACGCGGGGCGGGGTTGGTGCCGCCTGATCGACTGCGACTGGAGGCAGGCATGGTCCCTTCGACGATGCGCTCGACTGGCAGCGGGCTGCGGGCGATGATCTTCACCGGGGAGAATGACCTGTGGAACCGCAAGCCGGTGTACAGCGAGATCGTCCGCCGGGCCCGCAAGGCAGGGCTGGCGGGGGCAAGTGTGTTCCGGGGGATGGAGGGTTTCGGGACCTCCTCACTGATCCACACCTCCCGGCTGCTGTCGCTGTGCGACGACCTGCCCGTCGCGGTGGTGATCGTCGATGAGGAAAGTCGCGTCCGGGCATTCCTGCCGGAGTTGAGTGAGGTGGTGGGCGACGGTCTGGTCGTCCTCGATGAGGTCGAGGTGATGCGCTCGGCCGACGAGGGTCGCGCGGGATGACGGATGAACCGTCTGCTGGTCAACGCCTGGGCCGGTGTACTCATTAACGAGGTTTTCAACGACGGGCCTTCAACGCCGCCCCCGGTATCAATCCCGTACTGGGAGCTCCTTCGCGGTCGTTGTCCCGCCATCGCCTTTCGCCGGTGCCTTCGGCCGACCCTCTGAGACGAATCCGGGATCCCTTGTCAGGGCCCGGGTCAGCCACGCGCCGGCCAGTTGAGAGGTGAGGATGGACAGCAGCATCAGAGCGACGAAGAATTGGCCGTTGATGATCCCGGCGCCATAGGTCACCGACGCCAGAATGATTCCTGGGCCGCCGCGGGCGTTCATCGCCACCGCGAAGTGGGCCGACCACGACGGGCTCTTGCCGGCCAGGAGCGCCCCCGCCCAGACGCTACCGAACTTGACCACGCAGGCCAGGACGAACAGCCAGCCGAAGAAGAGCGGATCCAGGTCATGCACAAGGTCGAGACGGAAGCCGACGAGCGCGAAGTAGATCGGCACGAAGAAGGCCAGCGAGAATCCCCGCACCGCGCTCAGCCCGGGTGAATCGGTCTCCTTGCCCTCCGCTTGTTCGGCCATGGCGATGCCCGCCATGAGCGCGCCGAAGATCGGATCGATCCCCAGGCCGATGCAGCACAGGCAGAGGGCGAACAGGAACACCATCCGGAACGCCGCCGGACTGCGCCGCTCCAGCACACCCACCGGGCCCGAGACGAGCCAACGGAACGCCGACCGCCCGCCGGCAAGACAGACAGCGAAGAACAGCAGCGACGCAGCCGCGTAGTAGGCCACGTCCCAGCCGATCGAATCGAGAGGAAGCACGGCAGCCAGGCCGTATGAGGTGTCCGCCTGGACATGGGCGAGGCCGAGGATCACGGCCAGGACGACGTAGAGGAGGACATCCTCGACGACGGCGACCGTGAGCACCGTCCGGGCGAAGAGGCTGCCCATGATGCCGAGGTCGATCATGATCCGTGAGATCACCGGGATGCTGGTCACCGCGATGGCCAGGCTCAGGACCAGGGAGATGTTCAGAGCGGATCCGTGCGGGCCGGCCAGGTCGCCGGGGTCCACCAGCCGGGCGATGGCCAGTCCCGCAGCGAACGGGATCACCAGGCCGGTGACGGAGGTGAACAGGACGGTCCCGCGCTCGGCGCCCAGACCGCCCTGGCGCATCTCCAGCCCGGCCAGGAAGACCATCAGGATCGTACCGAGTTGGTAGACCGCGCCCAGCACATGGGCGGTGGGGCTGGCGGACGGCGCCAGCCAGCCGCTCACCGATGGGGCGACAAGGCCCAGGGCACTGCCGCCGAGCAGCAGTCCCCCCACGATCTCGCCGATCACCGGAGGCTGGCGCAACCGTGCGAAGACGTATCCGCCGAGGTGCGCTGCCACAAGGAAGACCGTCAGCACGATCAGGATCCGGGACAGCTCGGCGACCGTCAGGGACATGAGCTCACCGCCCATTCATCGAGGACGAACTGTTCGAGTGCCGAAGGTGCGGGAAGACCACCCCAACAAGCGAGATACATTGCCCTAAAAGGTGCATAGCATGCGATCGAACCCATGTCCCCAACTATCGGGATCCCTCCAAGGGTAGGACCTGCGACGGCCGTTACCTGTGCGGTGGCAGCCGCCAGCTGGTGCCGACGGCATCGGTCAAGGCTTGAAGCTCGGGCGGGATGCCTTGCCCGGACATGCACGCCACCAGCGGAGCAGCGTGCTCGACCGTCAGTCGGCGTCATCGCTTCCAGCCGGAGATCTCACGGGAAGTTGCCCACCTGTTCTGGGACCAGGGCCTCGGGACCTAGGGATACGTCACCCTCACGCCTAAGGCAGCCCCCGTGCGGCAAGATGCGGAAGCCTCCCGATGTGGCGGCCTCACCTTGGAAGCGACGCTGAAGTGCAGTTGGAGACCAGCTCGTCCAAGGAGAGCGTCATGATGCACTACGAGCTTCAGGCCGCCCGTCAGGCCGACTTCCTCGCCCGCGCCGCGAAGCGCCGCCTGGTCCGCGAGGCCAAGCAGGCCGCGAAGGCGGCCCGCGCTGACGCCGACAGCCGCAAGCGTTACCTCCGCGCGGCGTGACGGCGTGACGGCAGGTGACGGCGTGACGGAGCAAGGGCCTCGCGGGACCGGGGACCCGGTTGCGGCGGTCAGCGCCGACGCCGAATCCGCTGTCCCTCACCTCGTACGACGTGCGATGCTCGGCACCGTGCACAGCAGTCACATAAGTCCCGTCTTCGTAGGTCGCAGTGCCGAACTGGAGGCCCTCGGCGAGGCCCTGTCCGGGGCGAACGCCGGGGGACCTCGCGCCCTGTTCATGGGCGGCGAGGCCGGAGTCGGCAAGACGCGGCTGATTCAGGAGTTCCTCGGCCGGGCCGCCGCGGACGGGGCCGTCGTCGCCCTCGGCGGCTGCGTCGAAACCGGTGCCGACGCGCTGCCGTACCACCCCGTCTCGACCGCCCTGCGCTCCCTGCGCCGCCAGCTCGGCGCGGAGCTCGACGCCGCGGTCGCCGGCCAGGAGGGCGAGCTCGCCCGGTTGCTGCCCGAGCTCGGCGAGATGGACCGGGGCCGCCCCGAAACCGACGGTCGTGCCCGGCTCTTCGAGCTCACCGTCCGCCTCCTCGAGCGCCTCGCCGCGAACCGGACCCTCGTGTTGGCCCTGGAGGACCTGCACTGGGCCGACCGCTCCACCCGTGAGCTGCTCAGCTATCTGCTGCGCGCCCTCACCCACGGCCGCCTGCTCATCGTCGCCACCTACCGCGCCGACGACCTGCACCGCCGCCACCCCCTTCGTCCAGCCCTCGCCGAGTACGAGCGGCTGCGCACCGTCACCCGCCTGGAGCTGCCCCGCTTCGACCGCGCCGAGGTTCGCCGCCAGCTCGCCGCCATCCGCGGTGAGGCCCCGCCCGAGCAGGTGCTGGACCGGGTCTTCGAACACTCCGAGGGCAACGCGTTCTTCGTCGAGGAGCTGGAATGCAGCATCCGCGAAGGCTCCCCGGGCGGCATCAGCGACTCCCTGCGCGACCTCTTGCTGGTCCGGGTCGAGGCGCTGCCGGACGTGGTGCAGCGCGTGGTGCGGATCGCCGCCGGGGGTGGCTCGGAGGTGGAGTTCCGGCTGCTGGCCACCGTCACAGGGCTCGCCGAGGACGAGCTGATCGAGACCCTGCGTACCGCTGTCGGCGCCGCCGTTCTGCAGCCCTCCGAGGAGGGCGAGTCCTTCCGCTTCCGGCACGCGCTGATGCGCGAGGCCGTGGTCGGCGACCTGCTGCCCGGCGAGCGCTCCCGGCTCAGTCGCCGCTATGCCGAGGCGCTGGAGGCCGACCCCGCGCTCGTACGGTCCGAGGAGCGGGCCGGGCGGCTGGCCGGCTACTGGTTCGAAGCGCGCGACCCCGCCCGGGCACTTCCCGCCTTGATCGCTGCGGCGGGTGCAGCCCGCAGGCGGCACGCGTTCGCCGAGCAGTACCTGCTGCTGGAGCGGGCGCTGGAGCTGTGGGACGACACCTCCGAGGAGCTGCGCCGCCAGACGATACGGCAGGCCGTCGACGACGGCCTGTGTCCGGCCATCTCCCCGGACACGCCCGGGGAGTTCGTGGACCTGCTCGCCGCGATCACCGTTGCCGCGCGCCTCACGGGAGAGCAGGAGCGGGCGCTCGCCCTCTGCAAGCGGGCGCTGCGCCAGTTGGAGGGCGACCCTTCCCCGAGCCCGCGTCCCCGCTCGGGCAGGGGAGACCCTCTGAGAGCGGCCTGGTTCTGGACCGAGCGTTACCAGCTGATGCGGGGCCTGGCCCGCTCCGACGGCTGGGACGAGATCGCCCACGCCCAGAAGCTGGTGAAGGGCCTGCCGCCGTCCGTCGTACACGCCGATGTGCTGACACATGCGGCCTACTGGTACGCCGTGCATCAGCCGGGGCCGACGGCGATCGAGACGGCGAAACAGGCGGTGGAGCTCTGCCGGATGACGGGCGCCGAGATCACCGGCCTCATCGCGCAGCACACCCTGGCCTGGCTCACCATCGACTCGGGCGACGTCGAGGCCGGGCTGGAGCAGGCCCGCGAGGTGTGCGCCCGGGACCTGGAGCCGGACAACGCCAACGTCCTGCTGCGTGGCTACGGCAACCTGTCCACGGCGCTGCACGGCATCGGCCGCTACGCCGAGGCCGTCGAGACCGCCGAGCAGGGCAGCGGGCTGGCCGAGCGGCACGGACTGCCGGACACCGCCTCGTTCATCGACGCCAACCTCGCCGAGTCCCTCATCCAGCTCGGCCGCTGGGCCGACGCCCACGAAGTGCTCGAACGGGCCGAAGCGCGTCGGGGGGTGAGCATCCGCATCCGGGGGCAGATCGCCGAGCAGCGGGCCGAACTGGCTCTGGCCCGCGGTGCATACGACGAAGCCCGGCGATGGCTGGAGGAGTCCGGCAGCTCCACCACCGGTCCCTACCCTGAGCCGCAGCACACCTTGACCGGGGCTCGGCTCGCCATCGCGCTGGCGGCTGCCGACGGCCGGATCCTCGACGTCCGCTCCCTGCTGGACACGGCGGTCGGCGAGGCCATCGCCCCCGGCCACCAGCGCTACGGCTGGCCGCTGCTGTACGAGGCCGCGGCCGCGGAGGCGCGGGCCCGTAGGCTCGCGGTGGCGGAGCCGGGCCGCGAGGCGGCGGTGGAACGGATCCGCAAGGCGATGAAGGGCCTGCCCGAGTTCGTACCCCTGTGGGCCTCGCATGCCCTGATGACCGACGCCGAACTGCTCACCGCCGAGGGCCGGGACGCCACAGCCCGCTGGACGGAGGCCGTCGCCGCCACCGAGCAGCTTCAGGCCCCGGCGCTGCTTGCCGTTGCCCGGTCGCGGCTCGCGGAGACCCTGATCACCCAGGGCGGCACCGGGTCCCGCGGAGCGGCCGGTGAGCTGCTGCGGCAGGCCGAGGCGGTGGCGCGCGAGCTGGGCGCGACACCGCTCGAAACGGAGATCACCACGCTGGCCGGCCGCGCTCGGATCCCGCTGCAGCAGGCCGACGCGGAGGCGGCCCCGCCCCCGGCACCGGCGGCGGCGCTGGGACTGACCGCCCGGGAGCGGGACGTGCTGCGCCTGGTCGCCGCCGGGCGGAGCAACCGGCAGATCGCGGAGGAGCTGTTCATCTCACCGAAGACGGCGAGCGTGCATGTCTCCAACATCCTGGCCAAGCTGGGAGCTTCGGGCCGAGGGGAGGCCGCGGCCATCGCGCACCGGCTGGGGGCGTTCGACGCGTGACGCTCCACTGAGGTGCACAGCTGGGTGGACCGGGACCGGGAGCTCTGCTGTGGGCTGAGGCGCAGGACCTGAAGAGCGCCCGCGGGCCGCAGGACCGCCGGCAAGCCGAACGCTTCGACCGTACTCCTGCCCGACGCAGGGGCCCACGCACGCGCGCGCCGCGCCCACCGCTCCGAGGCGAACGACGTGCCCTACCTGGTTCGGTATGCCCGGAGGAAGGTCCGCACTCCCTCGATGACGAGTGGCCGGACGCGGGTGTCCTCCGCGGCATTTGCGGAACCGAGTCTGTCGAGCGCGACGCCGAAGGTCAGTGCGAGGAACTGGTCGGCCGCGAGTCGGGGGTCGGGGACGTCGAGCAGCCCGGCT
>NZ_JBQQBV010000036.1:0-58334 GCF_052246355.1 Streptomyces sp. 3N207
GGACGGGGGAGTCCCAGGGCTGCGGTCAGCTGGAGGTGGGGAAGGCGAACCCTGCGGCAGCGTGCTCCTGTGCGGGCTGCGGCCAGCGGGTGGTGACGACCTTGGGCCGGGTGTAGAAGCGGATGCCTTCGGGGCCGTGGATGGGGGAGTCGCCGATGAGGGAGTCCTTCCAGCCGCCGAAGGAGTAGTACGACATCGGCACGGGCACCGGCACGTTGACGCCGATCATGCCGACCTTGACCTTGCGCTGGAAGCGGCGCGCGGCCTCGCCGGAGGCGGTGAACAGGGCAGTGCCGTTGCCGTAGGGGTTGGCGTTGATCAGGGCGATCGCCTCGTCGAGGGTCTCGACGCGGATGATCGCGAGGACCGGGCCGAACAGCTCCTGCTGGTAGGCGTCCATGTCGGGTGTGACGTGGTCGAGGAGGGAGGGGCCGGTGAAGAAGCCGTCTTCGTGGCCGTCGATCTTCAGTCCGCGGCCGTCCACGACGACGGTGGCGCCTTGTGCGGCTGCGGTGGCGACGGCGTTCTCGATGCGTTCTTGTGCGGCTTTGGTGACCAGCGGGCCCATGTCGGTGCCGGGGGTGTCGCCGGGGCCTACCTTCACTTCGCCGGCCTTGCGCTCCAAAACCTCGACCAGGCCGTCGGCCGCGGTGCCGACCGCGACGGCGACGGAGACGGCCATGCAGCGCTCGCCTGCCGATCCGTAGGCGCCGGCGGTGAGGTGGCCGGCGGCGAACTCCAGGTCGGCGTCGGGCAGTACGACGGCGTGGTTCTTGGCGCCGCCGAGGGCCTGGACGCGCTTGCCGTGGGTGGTGGCGGTCTCGTGGACGTATTTGGCGATGGGGGTGGAGCCGACGAAGGAGACGGCCTCGATGCCGGGGTGGGACAGGATCGCATCCACGGCGTCCTTGCCGCCGTGGACGACGTTGAAGACGCCGTCGGGCAGCCCGGCCTTCTGGTACAGCTCGGCGACGAAGTTGGCGGCGGACGGGTCGCGCTCACTCGGCTTGAGGAGGAAGGTGTTGCCCGTCGCGATGGCGATGGGGTGCATCCACAGCGGCACCATCGCCGGGAAGTTGAACGGCGTGATGCCCGCGACGACGCCGAGGGGCTGGCGGAAATTGTGCACGTCGATGCCGCGGGAGACCTGGTCGGAGAAGCTGCCCTTGAGCACGTCACCGAGCCCGCAGGCGAACTCGACCACTTCCCGGCCGCGCGCGATTTCGCCGCGTGCGTCCTCGATGGTCTTGCCGTGCTCGGCCGAGATGATCCGGCCCAGCTCCACCTCGTGGTCCAGCAGGAGCTGGCGGAAGGCGAACATCACCTGGGTGCGCTGGGTGAGGGAGGACTCCGACCAGGACTCGAAGGCGGCTGAGGCGGCTTGGACGGCGGTATCCACATCGGCGGGCCCGCCGAGGGCTACGTGGGATTGCTGCCGGCCGGTGGCCGGATTGAACACCGGTTGGGTCTCCGTGCTGGAGCCCTCGGTGGGGTTGCCGTTGATCCAGTGCTGGATGGTCTTCACGGTGCGGGGTTCCTTACAAGTAGTGCCGCTGGGTGGCCTTGTGCGCGGCGTAGATTTCGTACGCGGCGTGGGTGGTCTCCAGCTGCGAGGTCTGGCTGACGGGTACGTCCCACCACCCGTGCGCGGGCGGGTTGGGGCCGTACAGATCCGTTTCGACGTGCACGACGGTGGTGCGGGTCGCGCCCTTGGCCTTCTCCATCGCGGTGCGGAAGTCCTCGACGCTGCGCGCGTGGAGAACATCGGCGCCCAGCGATGCGGCGTTGGCGGCCAGGTCGACGGGGAGGACATCGCCGTCCAGCAGCCCGGAGTCGCTGTCGCGGAAGCGGTACTTGGTGCCGAACCGCTGTGAGCCGAGCGCTTCGGACAGCGACCCGATGGAGGCGAAGCCGTGGTTCTGGACCAGGACGATGATGACCTTCAGCCCCTCGGAGACCATGGTGACGATCTCCTGAGCCATCATCAGATACGAGCCGTCCCCGACCAGGACGACAACCTCGCGCGTCGGGTCGGCCATCTTGGCGCCGACGCCGGCGGCGACCTCGTATCCCATGCAGGAGTACGCGTACTCGACGTGGTACGCCTTCGGGTCCCGGGCCCGCCACAGCTGTTGCAGGTCGCCGGGCATGGAGCCGGCCGCGTTGATGACCACGTCACGATCGCCGAGGGTGTCGTTGAGCGCGCCCAGGATCTGCGTTTGAGCGGGGAGTTCGCCCGTGTTGCGCCCGGGTGCGAAGCACTCGTCCTCGATCTGCCTGGTCCGGATGATCAACTCGCGGGTGCGGGCACGGTGTTTCTGCGGGACCTGCCAGTCGGTCAGTGCCCCGGCCAGCGCCTCAATACCGAGCCGCGCGTCGGCCACCAGTGGTTCGGCGGAGTGCTTGACGGCGTCCAGGCGGGCCACGTTGAGGTTGACGAAGGTGACGTGCGGGTTGCCGAAGACGGTGTGGGAGGCGGTGGTGAAGTCCGAGTACCGGGTCCCGATACCCAGCACCACATCAGCCTCGCGGGCCAGTTCGTTGGCCGCATACGAGCCGGTCGAGCCGATGCCGCCCACCGCACACGGGTGGTCCCAGGCGACCGCGCCCTTGCCCGCGTGCGTGTCGGCGACGGGGATGCCGGTGGCCTCAGCGAAGGCGCGTAGCTGCGTATGCGCGCCGGAGTAGACCACCCCGCCACCGGCCACGATCAGCGGCTTCTTCGCGCCCCGCAGCAGCCGCGCGGCCCGCCCCACCGCCGCCGTCTCCGGCACCGGGCGGCCCACATGCCACACCCGGCGGCGGAAGAAGGAGACCGGCCAGTCGAACGCTTCGGCCTGCACATCCTGCGGCAGCGCGAGGGTCACAGCCCCCGTCTCCACCGGGTCGCTCAGCACCCGCATCGCCGCCAGCGCAGCCGGGATCAGCTGCTCGGGACGCGAGATACGGTCGAAATACTTCGACACGGCCCGGAAGGCATCGTTGACCGTCACATCTCCGCCGCGGGTGTCCTCCAGCTGCTGGAGTACGGGGTCGGGCGTGCGGGTGGCGAACATGTCGCTGGGCAGCAGCAGGACCGGGATCCGGTTGGTCGTCGCCAGCGCGGCGCCGGTGAGCATGTTGGTCGAGCCGGGCCCGGTCGACGCCGTACAGGCGAAGGCTGCGAGCCGGTCGCGCATCTTCGCGTACGCCACCGCCGCATGCACCATGCCCTGCTCATTCCGCGCCAGGTAGTACGGCAGCTCGGCCTCTTCGGCGACCGCAGCCTGCAACAGTGCCTGCCCGACACCCGCCACATTTCCGTGCCCGAAGATCCCCCACACACCAGGGATCAGCCGCTGCTCCACCCCGTCGCGCTCGCTGTACTGGCTGGCCAGGAAGCGGACCAGGGCCTGGGCGGTGGTCAGTCGTACGGTGTTCATCGCTTCTCACCCCCTCCGAAGGGCAGCCGCGCATCGACGTCCTGGGACTCCCACATCGAGCGCACCCAGCCGTGTGCCGGGTCGTCACAGATCAGCCAGGCCCGGTCCTGCCCCGGACCGGCCATGACATTGAGGTAGTAGAGGTCGTAGCCCGGCGCGGCGACCGACGGACCGTGCCAGCCGTGCGGGATCAGCACCGCGTCCCCGGACCGCACCTCGGCCAGCACATCGATGGGCCGCTCCGGCCTGCCGTACACGCGCTGGTAGGCGAAACCGCCCTCACCCGCGACCTGGAAGTAGTAGATCTCCTCCAGCTCGGACTCCACCGGCCTGCCGTGCTCGTCCGTACGCGCCTCGTCGTGCTTGTGCGGCGGATACGACGACCAGTTGCCGCCCGGCGTGAGCACCTCACACACCAGCAACTGCTCGGCCTCGAAGGTGCCCGGCAGGCAGTAATTGTGGACCTGCCGCGAACAGTTCCCGGCACCGCGCAGCTCGACCGGCACCTCCTCCTTACTCCCGTACCGGGCAGGCAGCCCACCCCGCTCGGTACGGGCCGAGGGCAGCGCGAAGGTGCCACCGGAAGCCGTACTGATCAGGGATCGGGAGGCAGGCGGCAGATAGGCGAAGTCGGTGACCTCACCGAACACCCCGTCCCTGCCGTCCAGTTCGAAAACTTGCCCGTCGACAGTGACCGTGCACCCGCCGCTCAGCGGCAGGACCAGGAACTCGCTGTCACCGGTGGCGAGTGAGTGCGCCGCACCCGGCTCCAGGGTCAGAATCCTGAGCCCGGAGTGTCCCCAGCCCGCCGACTCCGGCGTGACGGCCAGCTCATAGGGGCCGTCCGCGGACGTCCCGCCGGGCAGGTAGTACTTGCTCGCGTCGCTCACAGCAGGCTCACCGCCCGGTCCACGGCACCGGCGACGTCGCCGTTCGAGGGGTAGAGGAGGGAGCGGCCGACGACCAAGCCCTGGGCGGTGGGCAGCTTCAGGGCCTTGCCCCAGGAGGCGAAGGCCGCATCGGGGTCCTTGACCTCGCCGCCCAGCAGCAGCGCGGGCAGCGTCGAGGAGGCCAGGACCCGTTCCATCTCGCCCGCGTCGGGCACGACCGGCAGCTTCAGCCAGGTGTAGGCGCTGCGGCGGCCCAGGCCCGAGGCGATGGTGATCGACTTGATGACGGCGTCAGCAGACAGGTCGTTCCGGATCCTGCCGTCCTGCCATACCGACATGAAGGGCTCGACCATCGCCATCAGATGCCGGTCGTTCAGTTCGTCGACAGCGCGGGCGGTGTTCTCCAAAGCCACCGGGGTCGCCGGGTCGTCGAGGGCGATACGGGTGAGCATCTTGCCGCCGTCGAACCGCATCGCGGCGATCGTCTCGGCGTCGTAGCCGGTGAACCGGTCATCGATCTCGAAGACCGAACCGGCCAGCCCGGCCCGGTTCATCGACCCGAAGACACTCTTGCCGTCGAGAACACCGAGCAGCAGCAGGTCCTCCAGAACGTCGGCGGTGGCCAGCACTCCGGTCACCCCGGGCCGCTCCAGCGCCAGGCACATCCGCTCCAGCAGCTCGAACCGGTCGGCCATGGCGAACGGGTCCGAGCCCACCGCATTGGCACCGCGCGCCGGATGGTCGGCGGCAATGATCATTGCCTTGCCGTGCTCACCGAAGAGAGAGGTGGCCCTGACGCGCCGGGCAGCTGCCGCGGCGATGGCGCCGGGGTCGTTGACCCGGGCCTCCACAATGCGGCTCACGTTCTCAGACAGCACTGTTCACCTCGTCGCTCGCGTTGCTGTTCGTGCTCGTTCCGCCGTTCACCGCGCGCAGCTTGGTCTCGACCTCGGCTTCGGTGGGCATGGCGTCGGAGCAGGCCAGCCGGCCCGCGACGATGGCGCCGGCTGCGTTGGCAAAGGACACCGTGCGCGTGGTGTCCCAGCCCGACAGCAGCCCGTGACACAGCGCCCCGCCGAAGGCATCACCCGCACCCAGCCCGTTGACGACCTCCACCGGCACGGGCGGGACCTCCACAGCCCGCCCTCCGGCGTCCATGGCCAGCACACCCGCAGGGCCCCGTTTCACGACCGCCAGCTCGACCCCGGCCGCGAGCAGCGCCTTCGCCGCGGCGTACGGCTCACGCTCTCCCGTGGCCACGGCGCACTCGTCCAGGTTCCCGACGGCGACCGTGGTGTGGCGCAGAGCCTGCGCGTAATACCTACGTGCCGCCGCCGCATCGGCCTGGGGCCAGAACATCGGACGCCAGTCGAGATCGAAGACAGTCCTACCTGCCTTCGCCCGGTGCTCCAGCGCCGCCAGCGTGGCGGACCGGCTCGGTTCCTCGGCCAGACCGGTACCGGTGATCCAGAAGATCGCCGCGTTCCGGACCGCGTCCAGATCCAGCTCCTCCGCACGGATATCCAGGTCAGGAGCCTTCGGCAGCCGGTAGAAGTACAGCGGGAAGTCGTCCGGCGGGAAGATCTCACAGAACGTGACCGGCGTCGGCGCGATGTCCGACGTACCCACGAACCGGTCACTGACCCCGTAATCGGCCAGGGCCGCCCGCACGAACTCACCGAACGGATCCCGGCCCGTCTTCGTGATCACAGCCGCCCCGCGCCCGTACCGGGCAGCAGCCACCGCCACATTCGTCGGACTGCCACCCAGATATTTGCCGAACGAGGCGACCTCCGGCAGCCCGACGCCGGTCTGGAGCGGATACACATCCACTCCCACACGGCCCATGGTCAGCACTTCGAACGACTTCACGCTGGATTCCCTTCACACCGGAGGACCCCGAGATCGTGGGGCGGCGGCTGGACTGTCGCGCGCTACTAGCGCGCTCTAGTTCGAGTACGATGACCCCTGCGCAAATGTCATGTCAATAGGTTGTTGCCGCGAGATTCGCCAGGCGTTCAAGGCTCGGGGCAGGCGGTCGCCCGCACGACAGGCGCCCGCGATAACGTGCCGGACGGAAGCGAAGGCGCAGGGCGGAACCGGACAAGCCACCCCGCGACCGACGCGCCTGGACGTGGTTGGAGGCATCGGACGCGAACGGATGCCATCGGACGCGAGCGGATGCCATCGGACACGAACGGAGGTCATCGGACGCGAACGGAGGCCATGGGGCCGATCGGAGATCACCGGACGCCAAGAGGTCACCGGAGATCACGCGGTCGCCAGGCGGCCACCGGCGATCACCGGGCGTCGGCGGATGCGACCCGGCGCGGAGGAGTACGGAAGGGGCGGAAGCGCGGGAGCGTGGAAGCCGGGAGAACTGCGGGAGAGTGAGACGACAGGTGGATGAGACGGGCAAGCAGCGCCCCACGATGGCGGACGTCGCCGCGAAGGCGGGCGTCTCCCGGGCGTTGGTCTCGATCGTCTTCCGCAATCAGCCGGGGGCCGGTCAGGAGACCCGTGACCGGGTGCTGCGCGTCGCCGACGAGATCGGTTACCGGCCCGACAACGCCGCCCGGCTCCTCGCGCGGGGCCGCAGCCGGGCGCTCGGCGTGATGTTCACTGTGCGCCAGATCTTCCACGCCGACCTCATCGAGGGCATCTACGCCGAGGCCGAGCGGCACGACTACGACGTCCTGCTCTCCGCGGCAACCGAGGGCCGGGGCGAGCTGAAGGCCGTAGAGGCGCTGCTCAGCCACCGTTGCGAAGCCATGATCCTGCTCGGCTCGGAGCCGACGCCCGCGGATCTCGGCGCACTCGGGCAGCGCATCGTGGCCGTCTCGGTGGGTCGCCGGATGCCCGGCTCACAGATCGACTTCGTGCACAGCGCCGAGGGCAAAGGCGTACGACAGGCCATGGAACACCTCGTCGAGATGGGGCACCGCCGGATCGTCCACATCGACGGCGGTCGCGGCCCCGGCTCGGCCGAGCGCCGACGTGCGTACCGCGCCGCCATGCGCCGCCACGGACTCGACTCCGAGATCCGGGTGATCCCGGGCAACCACACGGAAGAGTCGGGTATCGACGCGGGCCGCCTCCTGGTGTCGGAACGCGACGGTGGGCAACCGCTGCCGACGGCGGTCCTTGCGGCCAACGACCGTTGCGCGATGGGCCTGTTGATGGCCTTCGGCCGGGCCGGCGTCGACGTTCCGGGGGAAGTGTCCGTCATCGGCTACGACGACAGCCATCTGTCCCACCTCATGCCCGTCGGTCTGACGACGGTCCGCCAGGACGCCGTACTCATGGCCGAGCACGCCGTCCGCTTCGCGGTGCAGCGGCTGGAGAACAAGGAACTGGAGCCGCAGGAAGCGGTGATCGACCCCAAGCTGGTCGTACGGGACACCAGCCGCCCGCCCCGTACGACATGAGCCCCGGCGTGCTCGCCGCGGCGGGCACGATCACCGTCCGGGGACGATCGTCGTCGGCGACTTCCCTTGCCGTCCGTCGGGCGCGAGCGGTGCGGTCGGCAGCTCAGCGGCTCCTCTTGGTGACCACGAACCGGTCGATGACCAGGTGGTCGATCTCGGTGGCGAGGAAGCACTCCAGTGCGTCCTGCGGCGAGCAGACGATGGGCTCACCGGCCACGTTGAAAGAGGTGTTGAGGAGGCAGGGCACATCTGTCCGTGCCGTGAAGGCGCGCAACAGCTCGGCGAGGGCGGGGTTCTGCCGCTCGTCGACCGTCTGGATGCGCGCCGTGCCGTCCACGTGACAGGCACCGGGGATCCGTGCCCGGAATTCCTTCCGTACGGGGAAGACGAACGTCATATAGGGGGACGCGGTCTTCTTGCCCATCTCGAAGATGTGTGGAGCCTCGGAAGCGAGAACGACAGGCGCGAACGGGCGGAAGGGCTCCCGGTGTTTCACCCGGAGGTTGATGACGTCCTTGATATCGGGGAAAGCCGGGTTGGCGAGGATGCTGCGGTTCCCCAGGGCGCGCGGTCCGAACTCCGCCCGGCCCTGGAACCAGCCCACGACGTTCTTTCCGGCCAGCAACTCCGCCGTCCTGTTGGCGACGGAAGCGGCATCGGGCTCCTCCTGCCATTCGACGCGGTCCGCGTATGCGTCCAGCGCATCCCTGATGTGGCTCTCGTCGTACGAGGGCCCCAGATAGGGGGTGGTGACCGCGTCAGCGGGCCGGTTCCTGAGACCGGCGGTGTACACGGCAGCGCCGATGGCGACGCCCGGGTCGCTGGCCCCGAAGCTGACCTCCATACCGGTGAACGACGACCTCTCCAACATCTTCGTGTTGGCCACGCAGTTGAGCGCCAGACCGCCCTCGAAGAGCAGAGTGTCGAGGCTGGAGGCCGCGGTCAGTGTCCGCAGCTGATGAGCGGTGACGGCCTCCACCATGTGCTGCGCAAGCCCGGCGACCTTGACCCGGAAGTCGAACTCCTCGCGCTTCTTGCTGTCACCGCCGAACAGGCTGTCGAACAGGGCGTAGTAACTTTCGGTGTCCGGGGGGATGGAGATGGTGTACGAGCCGTCCTCGTGCAGCTGTACGGCGCGGTCGAGCAGGGGGTTGTGCTGCGGCGGCGGACCGTACGCGGCAAGGCCCATCACCTTGTACTCGTCGTTGTTGGGCACGAACCCCAGATAGCGGGTGATCCTCCCGTAGGCCACGCCGAGCGAACTGGCCATGTCGACGGTTCCCTCGTCGAAAACGCGGACCACGCCGTTCCGCAGCTCGCCCATGACGGAGGACAGGGTTTCGGCCCGGCCGTCGCTCACCAGGAATGCGGCGTCCTTCCGGTCGGCCAGGTAGGCGCCGCACATGAGATGGGCCAGGTGATGGGGCACCAGAGCGAGCTTGTTGGGATCGAGTTCGTAGCCGGTGCGTTGGACGAAGTCGCTGTACACCGCTTCGCGGCTGAGCATGTCGGTGTAGAGCTCACCGGTGCGCCGCAGAACGTCGAACTTTGCGGTGACCGGCAGGTCGGACCTGCATATCTCCGAAATCATCTCCTCGCCGACAGCCGGCGAAAACCGCCAGGGGAAAGCGAAAACGTCCACCTGGTCGAGGTCGACACCGGCGAAGTTCAGACACCACTCGATCGCCTGCGCCGGGAAATCGGAGGTCTTCTTGACCCGGCTCAGCCGCTCCTCCTCGACCGCCGCGACCACCTCGCCGTCGATCGCCAGAGCTGCTGCGGCGTCGTGCCCCACCAGAAGATTTCGGCCGACACCGGTCGCCCCGAAGAGACGCCCGAAAAGCTCCGCACCCCTGGTGAATCCGTTGTAACCGAGCACGATCACTGGCCCTCAGCCTCCCGAGCACGACAGCAGCGGCGAACGCACAGGCTACTCGGCAGGCATACATGTGGGGTAGGCGTGATGCACGAGCAGAATGTGGTCCTCCTTCCCCGAACGACCGCTCCCTGGGGGGAAGTTCCCGCCATGCCGAAGCTGAACAAGAGCCCCGAGAACAAGCCCCAGGTCACGACGCCGTGTCGGGTCGGCCAGTGCCGACAAGAACGCTGTCGGCCGCCTCGGCGGCGCCGTGACGTTCGTGGTCACCCGGACGACTCTTCCGACTGTTCGGCGCGTGTCTTGAGCGCGTCGAACATGCGCAACCCCGGGTTGTACGCCGGTCGGCGCCGAATGGCCGTGGTCTGCGCTGTGCCTCCCGCCTCTCCGGCCGCTGCGCACGGCATACTCAGGCGCATGAACGCGGATGACACGACAGGTCTGGCCGGGAGCCGCGTGGCGACCAGGCTTCCCGCGCAGGACCTGGAACGGGCGCGGCGCTTCTACTCCGAGCAGCTCGGCCTGGAGCCCGTCGAGGAGCGGCCCGGGGGGCTGCTCTACCGGTGCGGAGGCGTGGAGTTCGCGCTGTTCCGCTCGACGGGAGCCTCTCCCGGCACCTTCACCCAGATGGGGTGGGAGGTCGACGACATCGAGTCAGCGGTGTCGGAGCTCAAACGGCGCGGCGTGGTGTTCGAAGAGATCGACGTACCTGGGCTTCGAACGAGGGACGGGATCGCCGAGATCGAAGGGAACTACCCGAGCAAGGGCGGACAGGGCGAACGCGGCGCCTGGTTCCGTGACAGCGAGGGGAACATGCTGGGCATCGGCGAGCCGGTCGCCTGAAGAGACACCCGGCCGTGCGGGCCCTCCTTGCGGACGCCCGCCCCGCCCAAGCCTTGCTGATGCGCACTTGAGCGCCGCTGACTGACGCTCACTCAAGCCTCGCGGAGGACCCTCAGGTCTCGCTGACGGCCCCCCACACGCGTCGCTGACGTCCAGCACGAGTCGCTGAAGCCTGCTCAAGACTGTTCATAAGCGGGGGAGTTACGCCATCTGATGCTGCCGTTGGCGCGGGACGCCCTGCCCGGCGCTGTGTGTGCGGCGCCCTCCCGCCCAGGGTTCGTTTCCATATGTAGCGCCATATGGGGTTGTTTCCATGTACACGCTAATCCGCAGTGCTTGCGGCCGTGACTATTCGTACCGCTCAGTGTACGAGGAGTTATGGGCTCTGACCAGCCGCGCGAAAACCGCTGGATAGAAACGTGGTGCGCGATTCCATGCCTGCTTACCGCAATTCAGCTTGTGATCTATATCACATTCTCTGCGGTAAAGGATCATGTTCGGGCATATCCACATCGCGGTATCTGGTGTGCCAAGATGCCACCGTGTCGGCCTCGATCGGGATAACTGATCGCGAGACATTCAACGGGGGTCCTGTCATGCGGAGACTCAATCTCTCAGGGAATCACTTGCCCGGCCCGCAGGTCATCCGTATGCAATTCGGGTCACAGCACGGCGAGATGACTTCTTGAAAGTTTCGGCCAGCCGTAATTCGGGGAGACAAGAATGCCGACAATGATTGTTATCGGATACCGGGACGACCTCGACCAGGCAGTACGGCGTCGAGGGTTGGATCCGCACTACATCGTGCAGACGCCGGTGAGCTCGCTGAAGGGCCGGAAGTTCACGTGCGTCACCGACATGGAGAACGCCCAGGAGATATACCGGGCCGTGCTCTCCGCAGGCATCGGCGATGTGTCGGGAGTGCTCACCGTCCATGAAATGGGCGTATTCGGAGCAGCTTATCTGCGGCAACAGCTGAACCTTCCCGGCAACACGGACTCGAAGACGGTCCTCTATTTTCGGGACAAGTATCTTCAGAAGAGCAACCTGCCACCCGAGGTCAAGCGGGCATGCTGCCGGTATGTGTCGAGGGGCACCTCCTTCGCCGAGATCGCCGACGAGTTGGGGGATGCCTTCGTGATCAAGCCGGCAACCGGAGCCGGCTCCCTTCGGACGAACATCGTCCGTTCCCCCCAAGAGTATTCAGCAGCCTTGAAGGTGCTCCCGGACCGGTCGGATGTGGAGGTCGTTGCCGAATCCTTCATCGATGCCCCGGAAATTTTCGCCGACGGCATCTGGAGCAACGGTGACCTTCAATGGTATTCCGTGTCCCGCTATCACTCCTCACCGGTCAGCGCCGCACAGGGTGGGATTCTTGCTTGCCATCTGTTGGACAGGAGACGGCATCCAGCACTGTTCCAGCAAGCAAGGACGCTCCTCCGGCAGGTGCTCGGAGGGCTGGGCGCACCTGATTGTGTCTTCCACCTGGAAGCGTTCACGGAAGAGACCGGGCTGACCTTCGGGGAGTGCGCCATCCGCCTCCCAGGAGGACTGTCCCCGCAGGCCAACAAACTGACCTTCGGGGTGGACCTCTTCGATGCTGAAATCAGCCTCGCCCTGGGAGAAGCGCCGCCCCGTACCCCGGGCGACAGTCCGCCGGACCGCTTGTACGGATACGTACTTCTGCGGCCCTCCGACAGCGGGACGCTGACTCAGCAGGACTTCGAACGCAGCTTCCTGCTGGATGACATCAAATATTCTTCATCGCCTGATGTGCCGCCTGGACCGTACGGCAGCGTCGGCCATGCAATCGTGTCCGATCAGGACGAGCTGCAACTTCAGAAAAAGGTCGAGGAAATCGTCCGGTTCAATGAGGTCGGCTGAGGTTCGGCGATGAACAGAAAGCATGAGCCTGCGTGGAACCGGAACGGCTTCCGTGAGAGATCTCCGCATGCCCCGGTGCCGGGAGACGCGGCGGGGGGAGCAGCAACGGAACGCGGCTCCCCCGGAGTTGGCCCCACGGACAACGCCCGCCCTGAGCCCATGAGTTGCTGTCAAGGACCGTGAAGGACGTCAGGCCGCGCAATCGGGTGCGCCTGCTTTCCCCAACGGAGTCCTGCCCGCGGTAAGCCCTCCCCGGACCAGCCGGTGCTCGTGACGGCCCCCCACGCGCCCACCCAGGCGTCTTGTTCGCCCATGCTTTCCGTCGCTTCCGATCGGAGGTCTTCGTTCCTGTGCTGGATCAAAGTTCTGCCTCGACGCTCCCTCAGCTGCTGGAAGATGCGGCGCGTGACAGATCCCGAGGCATCACATTCATCGGCGGCTCGTTCTTGTCGTACGCGGATCTCGCGGAGTCCGCCCGCCGGTTTTCGCAAGGACTGCGTGACAACGGAACTGCTCCTGGCGACCGGGTGCTGATCGTCGCCAATGATCCGGAGAGTTTCGTCCGCGCCTTCTGGGGGTGCGTGTTCGGCGGTGCCGTGCCGTGCCCGATCGTGCCACCGGCCGACCCCTCCCGCTCGCGGGCTCAACTTGACTCTCTGGGGATGCTGTTGGGCGATCCGTTAGTGGTCGTGCCCAAAGCGGCCTACGGCGAGCTGCCCGAGGTCGGATTGCAGACTGTGACAGTGGAGGAATTGAGTCAGGCTTCGTCCGCGGGCGACCAGCACGAGCAGTACGCGTCCGATCCTGACGACCTCGCGCTATTGATGCTCACTTCCGGGTCCACCGGTTCGAGCAAAGCGGTCAGGCTCACCCACGCCAACCTGCTGGCGGCGCAGGCCGGAAAGGCGGGGGCGCTGGAACTGGGCCCCGGCGACACAACGATGAACTGGATCTCAGCCGATCACATCGCCGCCGTCGAGGCACATCTGCTGCCGATGCTGAACGGTGCCGACCAGGTCATGGCAACACCGGCGACGGTATTGGCGGACCCCGTGGAATTCCTCAGGCTGCTCACGGCCCATCAGGTGAGAGTGACGTTCACGCCCAACTTCCTCTTCGGGCAGATCAATCAGGCACTCGTACAGCGGCCTGCCTCCCGGCAGGAGGTGGACCTGTCGCAGCTGCGCTACATCATCTCCGGCGGCGAGGCCACCGTGACCGCCACCGTGCGGGCATTTCTGGACGCGCTTTACCCCTGCGGGCTGCGCCCCGACGTGGTCGTGCCCGCTTTTGGAATGACGGAGACCTGCGCCGGCAGCGTGTTCAACCGCGAATTCGCCGCCCGTGATCTGGACACGGAGTTCCCTCCGCTGGGCCGCCCGGTGCGAGGGCTGCACATACGTATCGCTGACGGCAACGGCAAGGTGCTCTCTTCCACCGACCGCCCCACGACGGCCGAGCCCGGCGAGGTGCAGTTGCGCGGCACGATGGTCACCGAGGGGTACTACGGCAATGACGATGCCACCGCCCAGTCGTTCACCCCGGACGGCTGGTTCCGCACCGGCGACCTGGGGCGCCTCGATGCCAAGGGGCGGTTGACGCTGGTCGGCCGGACCAAGGACTCGATCATCGTCAACGGCGTCAACTACTACAGCCACGACCTGGAAGCAGCCCTCAACGGGCTGGAGGAGGTGCAGCGAGGACAGGTCGCGGCTTTCCCGGTCAGGCCCGAGGGGGCCGATTCCGAACAGCTCGCCATCGCGTTCGCTCCGGCAGGAGATCCCGTCGACGACGCGGCCCTCTACCGGGCAATCGTGGCCATCCGCAGCTCCACGGTGATGCACTGGGGATTCCGGCCCCAGCTGATCCTCCCGGTCGCCCCGGCCGAGCTCCCCCGTGGCAACCTCGGCAAGATCCAGCGGTCCCGGCTGCGCGCAGCCGTCGAGGCCGGGGGCCTGGACGATGCGGCCCGCCGCGCGAAGGAGGTGAGCACCAGGTTCCTCGGCGCCTATACGGCGCCGGAGGGCGACGCCGAAACCGCGCTGGCCGACATTTACGCCCGCGTACTGAACAGCGGGACGGTCTCGGCGACCGCCAGCTTCTTCGATCTGGGCGGAACCTCGCTGGATGTACTTCGGCTCAAGTCGGAGATCCAGGCCGAGTTCGGCATCGACGACGTGCCGATGTCCACACTCCTGCAAGCCCCGACCGTGCGAGCACTGGCCGGCCGCCTGGCCGCCGGGCGGAGCGCAGGCGGCGACCCCGCGTACGACCCGCTGGTGCCGTTGCAGGTCACCGGGGACGGAACGCCGTTGTTCTGCGTTCATCCCGGCCTGGGTGAGGTACTGGTATTCGTCAATCTCGCCAAGTACTTCACCGGCGAGCGGCCCTTCTACGCCTTGCGGGCGCGAGGGTTCGGGGAGGGCGAGACCCATTTCGGCTCGTTCGCCGAAATGGTCAGCACCTATGTGGCGGCGATCCGGCGGGCGCAGCCGAGCGGGCCGTACGCAGTCGCGGGATACTCCTACGGCGGAGCAGTCGCGTTCGAGATCGCCAAACGGCTGGAGGCCGACGGCGACAAGGTCGATTTCGTGGGGGTCTTCAATCTGCCGCCGCGCATCGCCGACCGTATGAACGAGATCACCTTCACCGACGGGGCAATCAACCTGGCGCTCTTCCTCGAACTGATCAACGCCGCCGACATCGAAGAACTGACCGCCACGCTGCGCGAGCTGTCCGAGGCCGACCAGCTCTCCTATCTTGTCGATCATGCGCCGGAGCGCCGCCTGACCGAGCTGGACCTCACCACCGAGCGGTTCGCCAATTGGGTGCACCTGGCGCAGAACATGGTGCACCTGGGCCGCACGTACGAACCATCGGGGTCGGTCGGTCAGGTACGGGTCTTCTACTGCACTCCGCTGCGTGGCACCAAACAGGAATGGCTGGACAACCAGCTGCGGCACTGGGACGACTTCACTCGCGAGCGCAACGCGTACATCGAAGTCGACGGTGAGCACTACACCCTGATGAGCCCCCAGCATGTGCAGACGTTTCAGGCGACATTGCGGCAGGAACTGGCCCGCGCGCTCGGCTGAGAACGGCAGAGGCAACCGCTGAGACGACCAGGAGCCGCTGATCATGCAAGGCAAGAAGATTCTCGTCACCGGTGGAACCGGGCAGGTCGCCAGACCCGTCGCCGAATCGCTCGCCACGGACAACGAGGTGTGGTGCCTGGGCCGGTTCGGTGACCTGACCGCCCGCAAGGCGCTGGAGGAACTCGGTGCCCGCACCGTCACCTGGGACATGGCCACCGATGAACTGGAGGGCCTGCCACGCGACTTCACCCATGTGTTGCACTCGGCGGTGCACCGGGGAGACGGCAAGGACTTCGAGGAAACGGCACGGGTCAATGCCGTCGGCACCGCGCGGCTGATGACGCACTGCTCCGCGGCCGAGGCGTTCTTGTACGTCTCGTCCGGGGTGGTCTACAACCGAGCCGACCGCACGCACCGGTACCGGGAGGACGACCCGCTGGGCGGGGCGGCGCCCTGGCTGCCGACGTACCCCGTCGCCAAGCTCTCCGCCGAAGGAGTGGTGCGGGGCCTGGCCGAAGCCCTGTCGTTGCCGGCGCTGATCGCCCGGCTCAACATCGCCTACGGCCCGTACGGTCATGGCGGCGTGCCGATGATCTTGTTCAACCAGATGCGCAGGGGACAGTCGTGCGCGGTCCCCCGCGAAGGGCAGAACTACTGCAACCTGCTCCACACCGACGATGTCGTCCGCCAAGTACCACTGTTGTGGGCGGCAGCGCAGGCGCCCGCGCGGGTGGTGAACTGGGGCGGTGACGAAGAGGTCGGCATGACCGATCTGCTGGAATACATGTCCGCGCTCACCGGCGTCCCCGTCCAGCTGGACCGCGGCGATTACAGCCGGGAAACAGCGATCTTCGACCACGACACCCGACGCAGCCTCATCGGCGACTGCTCCGTCGGCTGGAAGGCCGGGATAGCCCGCACCCTGGCCGATCTGTTCGAGGAACACCGCGACAGCATCGACGCGTACGTCGCTGCGCACGGAGCCGGAACAACCAAGTGATACAGAGGAGTGGAGAACGAGCATGCGCAGATCCGCAGATGTCGACGCGCTTCAGCACGTGCTGTGTGCTGCCCTCGGGTCCCGCGTGCCTGTGTGCTCCATAGCCGAACTGGGCCAGGACGCAGAGGCGTTCGGCGCCCTGGACCCGACAGCACGCGAAAGCCCCACGCTGCTCGGCGGCGGGGCCCCGTACCTCCCCACCACCCCTGCTCCCGGCCCTCAGGCCCTCGATGCGCTGGTCCGCAGGGCGGAGGCGCTGGACGTGCCCCAGATCCTCGTGCCGAACGTACGCCGCAGTGACGACACCCGCGCGCTGCGGGCAGCCGGCTTCGTACCCGTCGCAGCCGACACCGAGTGCGTCCTCCGGCTCACCGGGGAGGTGGACGAACTCCTGCGGGCCCGCGTCGGTGCAGACCAGCTCCGCGACCTCCGTCGCCGCCACCACGCGGTCTCCCGCGAAGTCTCATGGGAGCGGATCCGGCTGAGCGAGCTCGACGAGAGGCCCTGGGCACGAGACGCCTTCGTGGAACTCCACCAGCGCCAAGTGGAGCGGCACGGCGGCCACCACAACCCGTACAACGCCGAAGCGCTCGACGCACTGGCGCACGGCGTGCTGGCGGATCGCACCGAAATGCTCGTGCGCCGCAGGCAGAACTCCGTTGTCCAGGCCGGACTCATCACGAAGTCCCACAGCGGACGGGGGCTCTACTACCTCACCCAGGCCATCGATCACGACGATCCCGTCGCGCGGCGCAACCTCTACGTGGCGTCCCTGTACCGGCTGTATCTCCACGCCCGGCGCTCCGGCCTGGACTGGGTCCATCTCGGCCGGGGGGATGCCGACCGCAAGCGCCGCCTCGGAGCCGATCTGTTCGTCCCGCTCGACCACTGGCTGCGCGCCCCCGGCCTCGCACCCTCGGAGGAGCAGGAAGAAGAGCTCGCGCTGTCGGATTTCGCGGCTCCCCCCGTCACGACGGTGCCGGTCCCGGGTCCGGCCCGGTTTCGTCATCGGCCACGGTTCGACCTGATCGATCTGTCGAGCAACACCAATCCGTTCCTGGGCGCCGAAAGCCGCTATCCCGAGCTCGACACGGCAGAGCTCGCCAGGACGTATCTGGCCACGCTCTCGAAGTGGCCCGGTAACGAGGGCCTCGGTGCGCTGAGTGCGGATCACCTGCTGTTCACCAGCGGGGCGGTCGACGGAGTGATGCTGCTCCTGGCAGCGCTGACCTCGCCCGGCGAAAGCGTCTGCGTCACGCCGCCCACCTTCGAGCTTTACGCCCACTTCGCCCGTGTCCTGCGCCTGCCCGTCGTCGAGGTACCGCTGAGCGGCGACGACCTGTGCGGGCTCGACACCGAGCGGATCCTGGCCGCCGATCCGCGGGTGACCCTGCTGTGCGATCCGAACAACCCCGTCGGGACCAGGCTCGATCGGACGCAGGTGAAGGACCTGGTGGCCCGCAGCCGTGGGCTGGTGGTGATCGACGAAGCCTACGTCGAGTTCAGCGAGAACCCCTCGTACGCCGAGCTGATCGCACAGCACGACAACCTCATCGTGCTCAGGACCCTTTCGAAGGCATGGGGCCTGGCAAGCGCACGCTGTGGGATCGGCCTGGCACAGCCCGGCCTCATCGACGCACTGCGGCGGGTGCAGGTGCCCTTCGGGTTCACCAATGCGTCCCAGCATGCCGTACGCGACCGGTTGACGAACTCCCGGCGCGTGCGCGCCGGCATCCGGCACATCCGTACCGAGCGCGACCGCATGGCCGCGGCGTTGGCCGATCACCCCGCAGTGGATCGGGTGTTCCCCTCAGAGGCCAACTTCCTGCTGGTCCGGCTTCACAAGCACGAGCGCGTCATGGATCAGCTCCGCGGTGCGGGGATTCTCGTCGCCGACACCGGACATCTCGTCCCCGCCACCTGCCGCATCTCCATCGGCGACCGCCGTGCGAACACCACCCTGCTCGACGTACTCTCCACTGCCCTGTAAAGCCACCGGGGAGGCGCCGAGCTCTCTTCGGTGCCTCCCCGCCCGCCGTCCTCAGAGAATTCCTCCGAGATTCTGTCCGAGCTCGATGGGCGCGTTCTCCCCGTCCTTCATTTCGATGATCAAGAACGACAGCACGTCATCGCCGATATTCTTCACGTCATAGAGGTGGTATCGGCCCTCGCTGAAACGAAAATGGTGGCTCTGCCCGCGGGCGTAAGAGATCTCTCGAGTGGTGCCGTCACTCGTGTGCTGGCGGGCACGTCCGCTCGTGAGGGATATCCAGAAGTAGTCAAGTACGTGCCGATGAACGGGAATTCGTTCTCCCGGTTGAAGAGCGGTCTCCCAGACGCGCAGTGCGTCGGTCTCTTTCAACAGTGACTGGCCGATGCGACCGTTGTGGGCGTTGCTGTCGAACTCCTTCCGCAGCTCGGGGCTCCACCGAGCAAATTCCTCGGCGACGATTGTGCCGGGCGGGAGATCAGAGTACGAATCACTGCCCACAACCGGATCCTTTCGGTCTTGGTGTGCTTCGGAAGCATCCGACAGCCCGGCCCATTCCATCCAGAAACCGGGGCGGATTGTCTGCCACAGGCTATAGCCGACCGAATTGGAGCGGCAAGGATCCGGCAGCTCATGCCCGCGCGGCCGACCGGACCGGCCGAGGAGGCCCTCGCCGTCCCAGCGGCGGCGGGCCGGACCGGCGCGGCTCGCTGGTCAACGAGCAGTATTTGCAAGGCCCTTGCTGTTGCTCAACCTGCGCTATAGGTTCCGCTGTCACACTGGACGGAGGCCCCATCGATTCCCCCGTGTCGGTGGGGCCACTTGCCCCCTGCCACTCGCGTGCCGGTCATGTGCGCAGGGTGACGGACGGGGCGTGCCCATAGCGGCGGCGGTACCAGTTCGCGAACCGGCCCAGGTTGGAGAAGCCCCAGCGGAAGGCGATCTCTGCCACGGTGACCGGCCCGTCCGCATCTGCCGCGACCAGATCGCGGTGGGCGCGGTCCAGCCGGACCTCGCGGAGATAGGCCAACGGCGTACGGCCGACGTACCGTTGGAACGCCTCCTGAAGAGCCCGTGGGCTGAGCTTGGCAGCCACAGCGAGGTCGGACAGGGTGAGCGGTTGGTCGCTGCGCTCCTCGATGAGCTGGATGGCCCTTCGGACGGCCGGATGTGCCACGTTCCCGGTGCGCCGCACCGGCTCCGATGCCGGCAGCAGACGATGGGTCGCCATCAAAGCCGCGGCTGCCGCCTGGGTGAGCTGGGCCGCGACCAGCGGACTGGTGTGGGCGACTCCTCCGGCCATCACTTCGCGGTGTACTGCCGCGGAGATCCCCGACCAGCTCTCGGCCGCCGCCGGGGACACCGCACCGCCCAAGGCGAACCGTGCCCGCACCGGCTCCTCGCGGCCTAACGCCTCACCCGCCGCGCGGTCCACCACCTCCCGGGACAGCCGGACCGTCGTCATGCGGGCGCCGGCGCCCCAGAAGACCTTGAACCTCCGGTGCGGATCGAGCACATAGGTGTCCCCTGTGTCGACGAACTGTTCCTCACGCCCCGGCGACTCCACCCGGACCCTTCCCCTGTGGACCTGGCACACCAGCAGATACGTGGACAGCGGTTCGGGCGCCACCAGCGTCTCCGTGCCGTAGCTCAGCGCGGACAGGGTGACTCCGGGGAAGCCGCCCTCCGCGTACCACGCGGAGAAGTCCCCCGGTCGGTTCAGGACGCGCAGCTCGTACGGGCTGTAGGCGGTACTGATCAACTCGCGCGTCTCGTCCAGATCGTCGCTGCGGACCAGCGTCCGCATCCGGCTGTCGTCGGCAGCGGACGCGTTCATCAGAGCTTCCTCACTCACCGTCGCGTTATTCGGCCAGGGACCGCGTTCCGCGGCTAGCCTGCTCATTCAGCAGTGAGTAACGTTCTGAATCCCAGGAGTCAAATGCCATACGACACCGCGGAGTTCACACGGGTCAGTATCGGCCAGCTTCTGGAGACGTACCGCGCCTGGGGGTCGGGGGACCCCAGCGCTGTACGGCAGGGCCCCGAGCCGGGATCTCCGGTTCGGGGCCCTGCTGGTGTGTGTGCGTATCGCGTCCAGGCGGTCAGTCCCGCTCGGCGGGGGAGACCGCCCCTGGCGCCGCGACGCGTCCGAGGACGGACCGCAGCAGCGCGTTGAACTCCACGGGCTGCTCCACGTGCGGCATGTGGCCCGACTCCTCCATGATGTGCGCCTCACCGTGCGGGGCGAGCTCCGCGAGGGCCTCGGACACCTCGACGGGTATCTCCGCGTCGAGCTTGCCGTGGATGAACACCGCGGGCATGGCAAGCTTTCCGACGGTGTCCCGCGGATTGCGGCGCACCGCATCGGTGAGGATTTCATCGATGGACTCGGAGGACTTCAGGATCTGCTGCATCGTCCACTCCAGCAGCGACGGGTCGGCCAGCGGGCCGTACCAGTCCACGACCCACTGCCTGACCGTCTCCGGCCGGTCGGTACGCAGTGCCTGCCGCAGCTCGACGAGCCGTTCCGCCTTCTGCTCCGCCGGCCAGTAACCGGGGCCGTCCACAGCGACCACCGCACGTACGGAAGAGGGCGCCCGGCCGGCCGCTTCGAGTACGATCGCTGCCCCGGCCGAGCACCCGACGAGCACCGGGTCCTCCAGTTCGAGCGCGGCTGCCAGCGCCAGGACGTCCTCGGCGTTGTCCGCGATCGTGTTGCTGCCCGTCGGCCGCCCGGAGCGGCCGCACCCGCGCCAGTCAGGGACGACGACCCGATGGTCACGGGCGAACTCCTCCCGCTGCGCACTCCATACCTCACCGCACGTACCCCAGCCGTGCAGCAGGATCAGTGGCTGTCCGGCGCCGTGCTCCTCGTAGAACAACTCGATCCGGTTGACAGTCGCGTAGGGCACTGATCCTCCTTGCGGTCGCGGGGCTGTGCCGTGCGGTACGGGCACGGGGGCGGGGGACAGGTACAAGCAGGGCCCCGAGCCGATGTGTCGACTCGGGGCCTCGCCGCACGGCGCTGGAATCCCCCGAGCCCCAGCCACGTGACAGCCCCAGGGCATGGCCGCGACCGCCCTGCGCGAATTCCCACTCGTAGGGAACTCCACTGCGTTGCACGGCACTTGACGCCTGGTGTCCCAGGACGCTACCGACGGGGAGAAGGGCAGGCTAGCCGGGGAGCGCGGTCTTTGGCCGAATAACGCGACCACCGGATGCGCCCAGTCGCGCCCCCCTCCCCACGTACGGCAGCGTTCCGGATACTCGTCGTCCGCGAAGGCTCAGCGGGTCAGCTGGTGGTGGATCGCGCGGGAGACGGCCTCGACCGTGGCGACGCCGTCGCGCATCGTCTTGTTGTCCTGCGAGAGCACCGCGATTCCGTAGTCGTGGCCGTGTCCGGTGAAGGCGCCGATGCTGTTGATGCGCCAGCCGTGCGCAGCGCGCGAGAGCCAGCCGTTCTTCACGTGCACGGCGGCATCCTTCGGGGCACCGGCCGGGGTTCCCCAGCGCTGGTCGGGGACGACCTTGTTCATCAGTCGGAGCTCGTATTCGCGGGACTTGGTGTTCAGCACCCGGTTGGGGGAGGTGAGCAGCTTGAGCAACTTTGCCTGGTCACCGGCTGTGACCTGGGTGAGGCCCCAGTAGCCCTGCGGGCCCGGCTCGGTGTGCTTCATGCCCGCCAGATCGAGGAAATGCTGCACATCACTGCGTCCGACCTCGCGCCAGAGGGTGCTGGTGGCGGCGTTGTCCGACTTGGTGATCATGGCGGTGGCGAGCTTCTTCTCCCGCGGTGTGAGCTTGCGGTGGTCTTCCTGTGCCTGCCGCAGCAGCGCACCGAGAAGAGTGGCCTTCACCACGCTCGCCGAGTCGTACGCGGTACCCGCACGGTATGTGCACGAGGTGTCGGACGAACGGTCGTAGAGGGCGACCGCCGCCGTGCTGTCATGCTGGCGCAGCGCGCGGGCCACCTTGCGGGACAGCCGATCCGCCAGGCCGCTGTTGTCGGACTTGCACACCACCTTCGAGGCGCCGACGCGGGCGTGGGCGGTGGTGGTGGCAGCGGCACCGTTCGCTGCCACCAGCGTCCCGGCGGCCGTGCCACCGACCAGAACAGCGGCCACCAGACCGAGGGCACGCCGCTTACGACGCTGCCGGAAACGACCGCTCGGCCGGGACGCGGCGTGCGGTATGCCGGGCTCGGGGTCGCCGGAGCCCTGGCTCGGGCGGGCGTCCGTCAGTCTCCTGCTCTTCCTCATGCGGGTCTCCCCGTTCGGTGCTTGGTCACGGTCGCGACCGGATGTGTGGGTGACGTGTGCGTCGGGCGCTGTCCGGTCGGCGGGCCGCTGCGGTGCGGCATCTGCGACCGGCAAGGCCGCCGTCCTGCCCGGGTGCGTGGTGCGTCGACGGTCCGAGGCCGGGTGCGGGCTCCGCTGCGCGAATCCTCGGCTTCAGGGGCGCGACTTCCAGCACTACGGACCGTGACCGGACCGCACGGATACGCCATCGACTGAACCCCTGGCCGACGCGCGAGCCTACGCGGAGCACTGCCCTTCCGGGATGGGTGCGGGCGGAATCGTCACCAGGAGAGAGAATCTTCACGGCCGGAGCGCCGACCGGACAACGGTGGAACGCGAACCGGATACGCGGAGTGACCAACCTTCCGCACGGACAGTGGCAAGGCTGATACGCCGCGTACCTGTACGAGGAGTGAGGCGCAGGCCCGCCAGCCATCGGGCGCGGCCCGAGGACGCTGCTGGACGAACGGCTGGTCCGGATCGACCGTGCGGGAGGCTTGACGCCGAGGCCCGCGACCGCACGGGGCGTGCTCGCCGTTCAGATGCGGCGAGCACGCCGGTGGCCGGACGCTTGCCGGGCGCGGGCGCCGGAGGCAGCGTCAGGCCGACGTCGTCCGGGGCACTGCCCGCATCGGGAGCCGGTCCGGGTGCGCCACCGCCGATGCCACCTCCCGTACGGAGTGGCCCTGCACAGGCTCCAGCCGCCACCGGGACAGGACGGTGGCCAGCACGATGACGATCTGCATCGACGCGAAGCCGTCCGCGATGCACTTGCGGTTGCCCGAACCGAACGGAATGAAGCTTTCCCGCGGCCGGTCCTTGCTGCGCTCCGGCAGCCAGCGGTCCGGGTCGAACCGCTCCGGGCTTTCGAAGAGCCTGGGATCGCGGTGCAGGGCGTAGAGGCTGAAGGCGATCTCCGTACCGACCGGCAGCTCGGCGCCGCCGAGTTCCACCGGAGTAGCGACCCGGCGCATCAGTAGCGGGATCGCGTGCAAACGGGAGACTTCGCGCACCACGCGGTCGGTGTACTCCAGCCTGGGCACGTCCTCGGAGGTGACGGGACGGTCACCGACGACGGACCGGAGTTCGTCGAGAAGCCGGTCCTCGACCTCGGGGTGGGCGGCCAGTTCGTGGAAGGCCCAGGCGAGGGCCGAGCCGGTGGTCTCGGTGCCGGAGAACAGGATGCCGACCAGTTCGTCGCGCACCTCAAGGTCGCTGAGGGCCTCTCCCGTGTCGCTGTCGCGGGCGGCGAGCAGGGTGGACAGCAGGTCGTCGACCTCGCGGTCGTCGTGCTCCCGGTATGCGGCGATGACCTCGTCGATAACCTTGCGCACTCGGGCGGCCGCCTGGTCGAACTTCCGGTTGGCCGGGATCGGCAGTCGGTCAAGCAGCTTCGGTGTCACGGTACGGAACATCGCGGTCTTCAGCAGAACCGGCACATCCCTGAGCATGACCTCGACCGCGGGACGGCTGATGTCCGCCGAGAACATGGTTGCGGCCAGTGTGCTGACGGAGTGCTCGGCCAGTTCCTCGTCCAGGGCGACGGTCTGCCCCGGGGTCCAGGCATCGGCCATGGCCCGGGCCCGGTCGGCCATCACCCGGGCGTACTTGGCGATCCGTTCGCGGTGGAAGGCCGGCTGCATCAGCCGGCGGTGCGGCCGGTGGATGTGCGAGGGGGCGGTCGGCAGAGAGTCTCCGAACAGGATGCGTGCCCGGGTGAAGAACCTGCCCTTCTCCATGTGCCGGGCTTTGGTGACGAGAAGCTCGTGCGTGAGGTCGGCGCTGTTGACGAAGTAGACCGGGAGGGTGCCGAAATCCACCCGGACCAGATCACCGGTCGACCGCAGGGACTGCATGAAGTCGAGCGGTTGGCGCACTAGGGGAATGACGTGGCCGACCAGTGGCAGCCTTCCGGGGGCCCGGGGTATCGCGTGCAACGTTGTGCTCACAGGAAGCTCCTCTTCATAACTCTTATGACTGCACCGTTGCTCAGGCACAGGTACGGCGTTGGTGCCCGGCAGCCACGCGGTTCGAGGTGGGGAGGCGAGGAAGCCCGAACTCCGTGTCACGGTCCCGCGGCAGTCCACGCTGTGGGACGACGGGGGCCGGATTCTCGGGTACGACATCCCACCACCAGGCGATGGCAGGGATGTCGAGCGGCTCGGTGCTGTCGTCGGTGGGGGTGTCCCGAAACGTAGTTGGCAGGTCGGCGGGGTCCTCCGGGGTCGTGTACCGGTGCGAGGAGGTGCCCCAGTCCTGCGCGCCCCGGATGAAGCAGGCGAGGCTTGCCAGGTACTGCCGCAACTGAGGGCTGCCGGAGGCGGTGAGGTGAGCACGGAGCCGGAGGAACAGGCACATGACACGGTCGCGTTGGGCGACGGCGGTCTCGAGTGCATCGGCCGGGGCGAGCCCGTGGTGGTGTTCCAAGACGCGCAGCACGTTGAGGTAGTACTGCTGCCCGCGGGATTCCTTGTGGTGGGAGAAGAGGTCGTTGTCCCAGGTGATGATGAAGTAGGCCATCTCGGCAGCAGCACGTACGGAGGTGCTGTCCCTCTCGTTCGGCTGGAGTTCGTAGCCGTGGCCCATTTCCAGCAGCGGCAGGAAGACGGACGTGGCGCCGTTGTACAGCCGCATCAGGGTGTAGTCGTTGAGGTCTGGAACTGCGCCCTTGCTGCGATGCGACGCCTCCCACACCACGGACAGGAAGTACTCCCGCAGCGCGTCCACCCAGCGGGCCACTTGCGACGGTGTCGCATGCCGGTTCATCCGGTGACGCAGGTCCCTCAGTCCGGCAGCCAGGAAGTCTTCGTTGAGCATGGCCACTTCCGGGTTCTGCGCTATCCGTAGCAACCGGGAGAGTTCGGGGACGAGTTCCTTGGGGTCGGTGCCGAGCTTTCCCTCCTCGCAGTGGCCGTCGTCGACCACGAAGAGCCACAGGATGAAGTCGGCGAGGAGTGAGACGACTTCCTCCTCACCGTCCGGGAGAACGCGGGCAGCGAAGATGCCGATTTCGTGACCGATCAATTTCTCGCGGAGCTCACGCGAGCCGATGTCGAAGTTCCGTGCCCAGTCGGCAGTCTGTTGGTTGATCAGTTCGTGCCGGCAATGTATCGCGGGGGGAATCGGAGAATAGACGGGCGGGACCAGCACGCCTTGCTCCACTGTCGATCACCTCAGTCGTCCTGCGGCCACGCCGCTTTCGTGCCCGAACACTTGAGAAGGTCTGCCGGTGGTGCGCCGGATTCCGACCGCGCCGTCGGCCACACGACAAGCGCTCATGCCACGACCCGCCCTGTAGGGCGGGTCGGTAACCGGCAAGGAGTGGATGACGTGCGGTGGCCCTCTACGGCTCATATGTATCCATCGCAACAAGTGGCTATTCGCGCCAGAAGATTCCCAGTGGCGCCCGCTTGGCATATCCCCACGAAAGCCGTGGTGATCCCGTACGATACCGGGACGAGTCGCGCATCGCCGCTCCACGGCCTCCCGGCGCACAAAGCTGGCACCACTCCGAGAAATCAGAAAGATCCGGATATCCCTACCTGCGGCCCTGAAGCCAACGTTTTGCGGCTGCCCACCTGGACCTGCGGGCCGGCTTCTGCGCCGGGGAGGGCTCCGGAACCGACCCGGTCCCCCCGTACGGCACCGACGGACGGCCCTGGAGCGGGACCACCCGGGGCGGCTCGGGAACCGGCGGCGGCAGGGGCTGTCTGACCGGCGAGCCGGTTTCACCCGTACCCCGCCGCCCTGCCCGGCGGGCCGGGGTGAACGACGTGGGCAGCGACACCAGCCGACGGAACATCAAACCGTTGTCCCGGCGCACTTCCCCTGCCGGTACGGCCAGTCGGAGGTCCGGCAGCCGGGAGAGCAGCGTGTCGATGCCGGTGTCCGCGATGGCCCGGCCCAGATCCCTGCCCGGACACTCGTGCGGGCCGGCGGCGAAGGCCAGATGAGAGCGGTTGCCGTGCAAGGGCACCGACAGGTTGGGTCGGACGGCCGGATCGACGTTCCCTGCAGCGAGCCCGAGGACCAGCAGGTCGCCGGCCTTGATCCGCCGTCCGGCGAGTTGGGTGTTCCCCGTGGCCCAGCGGCCGATGGACGCTGTCTGCGGCGGCTCATCCCACAGCACCTGTTCCAGCGCGTCGGGCAGAGTCGTGTGTCCACCGGCCAGGGTGGCCCGGAATCGGCGGTCAGTGAGCAGCATCCGCAGCGTGTTGGAGATCAGACTGACCGTCGTCTCGTTGGCCGCGACCATCGTCAGTCGCAGATGTTCCCGCACCTCGTCGTCGGTCAGCCGGGCCGGATGCTCGATCAGTTTGGAGCCCACGTCGTGACCCGGGACCGCCCGCTTGCGGTCCACCAGCCGCTGAAGAGTCTCGGTGATGAAGTTGTTGCTCTCCACCGCGGTCTCGGTGCCCTGGAGCAAGTCCTTGGCGGCCTCGACCAACTTGGGCCCGTACTCCTCCTCCATGCCGAACAGCTTCGTGATGACGCGCATCGGAAGCTGGTCGGCGAACTGCTCGACCAGATCGGCCTGCCCGGCGTCCTGGAAGTCGTCGATGAGCTGGTGCGTAATGCGAATGACGATGCGGCGGATGCCGCGCGACTCGAAGCGGGACAGGCTGTCGGTGAGCGCCTGGCGCAGCCGTCGGTGCTCCAAACCCTCCGCGAACACGCACAGCGGCTGCCACATCGTCACCGGTGCCAGCGGGTGGTCCGGCCCGATCCGGCCCTCCCGCATGGCGTGCCAGTGACGCGAGTCCCGGGAGAACAGCGATGGCGTGCGCAGCACTTCGAGGTTCTCCCGGTGGCCCAGCACCAGCCAGGCCCGTACGTCGCCCGGCAGCAGCACCGGGGCCACCGGGCCGTGCTCGGCACGCAGCTTCTCGTACAGTGCCATGGGGTCCGCGTCGGCCTCGGGGCCGAAGAGAGGACGCAGCCCCGCGGCGCTGCCCGCGCCACCGACGTGCGCGGGACAGCCGGGCGGCGGGGCGGCAGCCGGTACTCCGCCGGGCTCCGGACGCGAGGACGGCGTGCGCGGCTCCCATGGCTCGTGGGAGGGGATGGGGTCTTGCGAGGTCACGTCGCCTCCGGATTCATGGCGAGGGAATACAGGTACCGCATCAGCGACAGCAGGACGTCCTTGCTGGACTCCCGGCTCCGGGCGTCGCACACCAGGAGCGGCACGTCGTCCGCCAGATCCAGCGCCTCCCGCAGCTCCTCGTCGGAGTAGGACGGCGCGTCGTCGAACGTGTTGACGGCCACCACGAAAGGGGTCTGCGAATCCTCCAGCCGGCCCAGCACATCGAAGCTCGCCTCCAACCGCCGGGTGTCGACGAGCACCACCGCGCCCAGCGCGCCCTCGAACAGGCCGTTCCACAGGAACCAGAAGCGCTGCTGACCCGGCGTGCCGAAGACGTAGAGGACCAGCTCGTCGTTGAGGCTGATGCGGCCGAAGTCCATGGCCACGGTGGTCATCGTCTTGCGCTCGACACCCGCGAGATCGTCGACGCTGACACTGGCCTGCGTCATCGTCTCCTCGGTCGTCAGTGGCCGGATCTCGCTCACCGAGCGGACGAGGGTTGTCTTGCCGACGCCGAATCCGCCCACGATGACGATCTTGACGGCGGACATGGCCGACGACGGCAGCGCGTCCTCGCTCCGAGGTCCCGGCACCGTCTCAAAGGTTCTGGAGACCATGGATCACTGCCTTAATGATGTCGATGTCGGGAAGAGACGGGGTCGCCGGTGCTCTGGCTTCCACACGTTCTTCGGCCAGGAGATCCGCGAGCAGTACGGTCACGATGCTCACCGGGAGCTTCAGATGTGCCGAGATCTCCACAACGGACAGCGGGGACTCGCACACCCGCAGGATGGACTCGTGCTCCGGCTGCATGCCGATCCGAGGTGCGGTACGGGCCACGATCAATGTGACCAGGTCGAGACCGTCTTCCTCGGTCCCGCTGCGCCCACCCGTAAGGACGTACAGCCGTTCCGGGCTGCCCTCGTCCCACTCCTCGTCCGGCGTCATCGCGCCAGCCGGTCATCGCCACGTGGCGGGCTGGTGAGGTGGGCGCCGATCCGGACGACGAGATCCCGCATCTGCTGCCCCACAAGGCCCATGTCGACCCCCTCGTCGACCAGCACGATCAGGTGAGCTCCCTCCCCCGCGGCCATCAGGTGCAGGAAGCCGCCGTCGAGTTCGATGACGACCATCCGCATACGTCCGCTGCTGTGGGGGAAGTCCTTGGCCGCTGCTCCCGCCAGGCTCTGGAGACCTGCTCCGATCGCCGCCAGCCGGTCGGACGTGTCCCTGTCCGGCGGACACTCGGCCATGCACAGACCGTCCGACGACAGAAGGACGACATGGCGAGTCTGCGGGACGCTCTCCGCCAAGTCCTTAAGCATCCAGTCCATGTCGGGCTGCCGAACCATCGCTTACTCACCTTCATTCGACGACTTGTCGCTGTGTTCCTGGGCGGCAGCCGTTGCCGAGCGCTTGCCGGACAGACCTTCCTGAAATGCGCCCATCCACATCCCGGGCGCGGGGCTCTCCGGCTCCTGCTCGGCCTGCTCCTGCGCGGGAGCGCTGCTCACCGGGCGGGTGCCGGACCGGACGCGGCGGCTACGGCGTTGCGGCAGGCCGCTGGCCGTACGCTCGGCGACCTCCGGCGTCTCCTCATCCATCCGCTCCTGCTCCCCGAGGCTGGAGGTCGACGGTGCGAGCTTCGTGGCCGACGGCCCGGACGGGGTGGGCCGGTCCGATGGACGCTGCCCGGACGCGGCGCCGATTCCGTGCGCGCGCCCGCTCGCGGGCGCGGTGCTGATCAGTTCGTGGGGGACCACGAGGACCGCCCGTACGCCGCCGTACGAGGAAGGCGCCAGCGACACCTGGAAGTCGTACTCCTGGGACAAGCGCCCCACCACGGTCAGGCCGAGGCGCGGCGCTTCGCCGAGGTCGTTGAGGTCGATGCCCTCACGAGCGGTCTTGAGCATGTGCTCGGCCCGCGCCCGCGCCTCCTCGCTCAGCCCGAAGCCGCCGTCCTCGATCTCGATGGCGATGCCCGCGTGCACTTCGCTCGCGGTCAGGTGGACCCGGGTCTGCGGCGGCGAGTAGGAGGTGGCGTTGTCCAGCAGTTCCGCGAGCGCGTGGATCAGCGGCTCCACGGCACGGCCGACCACGGCGACCTCCGCGACCGAGTGCAGCGAGACCCGCTGGTAGTCGGCGATCCGTGACATGGCGCCGCGGAGCACGCTGTAGATCGGGACAGCCTGGCTCCACTGCCGGCCGGGCCGGGCCCCGCCGAGCACCGCGATGGTGTCGGCGAGTCGGCTGATCAGCGCATTGCTGTGGTCCAGGCGCAGCAGATCGGCGAAGAACTCCCCGCTTCCGCCGTGCCGTTCCTCCATCTCCCGCAGGTCGGTGGCCTGGCGGTGCACCACGGCCTGGACGCGGCGGGCGATGTTGACGACACCGCGCTGCGCGGAATCGCGGAGGGACTCCTCGGCCTGCACCGCCTCCACCACGGAGCGCAGCAGCTCGTGGTGGGCCGCCTCGAACTCGGTCCCGAGCCCGGACTCCGGGCTGTCGGACGCCAGGGAGCGCACCACGTCCTCGGCGAACTCGCCCCGGCGCAGCCGCTCCACGGCCTCGGGCAGCCGGTCTTTGGCCAACTGTACGGTCGCGGCCTCCTGCTGGCGCAGGTGACGCTGGAGTGTCTCCTGGTGCTCCGCGTACTCGGCCTGCAACGTCGCCAACGCGCGTCCGCGCCACAGCAGTTCGGCCACGGTGAGAGCTACGGCGAGGGTGGCGACGACTCCGCACCCGATGACCGCCGCCCGCGCGCCCGCGGGGACCTGGACGGCCGCGACGGTCGTGGCGACGGCCATGGCAAGTGCGGGGAGCCACCACCCCCACGGCGGGGCGGACCGTTGACCTCCGGGAGATGATCCCGTGCGCATCATCAGCGTCCTCAAATCGTTCGACAGACTGAGCAAAGAGGCGATGTGGGGAGCAACAAGTCCTCCTCCGGCCCTCCGTGCGGGCTCACCCCAACCGGTCCGGGACCCCGCAGCAGGACAAGACGTTGCCGGGGGAACTCAGTGAGACTCCGTCATGCCGAGGCTGAAGCAGCATAACCAGAAACGATCAACGCCCATCAAGCGAGGCCCCCTTCAGCCCAGAAGCGCCTGACACGTTGTGGCGCAAACCGATCGTGATCGTGTATTGCGCTTCGTGTTCAGGTGAACACCGTGTGAGAACCGTGCGCCCCGGCCGTGGGGGAGCCCTGGATGTGTGGAGCCTGACCGGGTGGAGCCCCGGCCGTGCGGGGCGGCCTACCGGCGCGCCGCGTCGATCCGGCTGATGTGCGGGGCGCCTTCGGTGTCCCGGCGGCGCCCGCGGGGGTTACGGATGAGAGCCGGGCCGGGCCGGGCCGCACAGCGGGGTCGGGTGGGGAGGGGTGAGACGGGGGTGGATGGTGTGGACGCCGCCGTTGTCGAAGCCGAACTCGTGGGAGAGGCAGGAGAGCGCGGCGTGGACAGTGCGCACCATGACGTCGTGGTCGGCGGCGGCGCCCCACAGCAGATCGAGGTGGGTGGTACCGATGCCGCCCGGCAGCCTGCCGCCGGGTCGTACGTAGGGGCGGTGGCCGTGGACGCCGGGCACGGCGCGTGCCTCCTTGGCACCGTGCACGGCGTGGAGGGTGCACGGCTCGACGGGGGCGAGAGAGTTGTACTGGAAGTGCACCTCGGCCGTCGTCGGCAGGGGCCCCGGCAGTTCCTGGCCGAGGGCGATCCGGCCCGCCCAGCCGACGAGATCCACGCCGCAGGCGCGGCGCGACAGTTCGTTGAGGTGGCCGCCGAGCCGGCCGTTGACCTCGATCACCCGCGGCCCGGCCGGGGTGAGCTTGATCTCGGTGTGGCAGATCCCCGTCGTGACGCCGAGCGCTGTGACGGCGGCGACAGCCAGCTCGCACACCGCGCGGCGCTCTCCCTCCGGCAACGCGGCGGGCCAGAACTGGCCCGTCTCACGGAACGGGTGGACCAGCGGGTGCTTGCCGGTCACGGCCAGCGGCACCGTCCCCGCAGCCGTCGTGGCGGTCTCCACCGAGACGTAGTCGCCGTGCGGCAGGCTGGGCCGGCCCGCCAGGTACTCCTCGACGACCCAGCCGTGCGGAGCGGCGGGGAGCAGCGCCGCCGCCAACTGCGCCGCCTCCGCGCGGTCCGTCACCGTGCGCACCGCCGCACTGCCCTGTCCCCGGGGCGGTTTGACGACCGCCGGCAGCCGCAGGTCGTCCAGCGCCGCGAACCATGCGTCCTCGTCGAACACCTGGTGGCTGCGTGCCTCGTCCAGTCCGGCGCGGCGCAGCAGCGAGCGCTGTTCCGCCTTGTCGGTGAGTGCCGCCGCCGTCCTACGGGAGTGGAACGGCAGCCCGAGCCGTGCGGCGAGGTCAGCCGTGGTGCGCAGCTCGCTCTCCGCGAAGGTGAGGATCGCCCGGGGGCGTTCCGCCGCCAGCGCCCGGGCGTCGGTCTGCGGGTCTCCCGTCATCCGCAGCGTCCGCCCGCACTGGGCGAGGACGCCTTCGGTGCGGGTGCTGTGCGGGGAGGGGCGCACCAGGAAGACGAGTGGGGCCAGCGGCGAGAGCCCTACCGCCAGTTCACCGGCGGAGGCGGAGCCGTGGTCGTAGACGACGGCCAGGGGACCGGCAGAGCCACTCACCGGGAGCTGCTCCCCGTGGTGGCCGGGGTCGTCGCCGGGACGGGGGGCCGGCCGGACGGCTCGGCCGCGGCGGAGCGCAGGCCCTCGGCGACCAGGCCGACGAGTTCGCGGAGCCGGTACTCGGGCACCGCCTGCTGGTCGTAGGAGGCGAGCAGACCGGTGCCGAAGCCGGGGAAGTCGAGCGTGTAGTCCAGGGAGACCGGGTGGCTCGCCTTGTCGGCGTGGTACCACTCGTCCACCTTCAGCGAACCCAGCCCTTCCAACTGCTGGTAGACGCGGAAGTCGGTGAAGTTGAACGCGACATCGAAGGGCGGGCGGCGCACCTGCTCCTCGATCCGGGCCAGCGGGTAGTGGCGGTAGCGGGTCGCCGCGATCTCCGCTTCCCGTGCGGCGCGGGCGCGTTCCGTCCAGGTCCCGGCGGCGGTCGGCAGCCGGAGCGGCACCGTGTTGAGGAACAGCCCGACCGACAGCTCGGCCCCCTGCTGCTCGGGGCGGCCGTTGAGCACCACTCCGGTGACCATGCCGTCCGGGTGCCCGGACCAGTGGGCCAGTGCCCAGGAGTGGACGGCCAGCAGCAGGCTCTTGAGCGGCGTGGCCGCCTGCGCGGCTGCGCTCCGCAGCCCGGCGCTCAGCGCGTCGTCGAACGGCAGGCTCAGGCGGGCCGAGGCGTCGCCCGGCGGCGTGTCCCGGGCCCGGTCCGGCAACACCTGCGGGCCTTCGGCGTGCTGCTGCCAGAAGCGCGCCGCTTCGGCGGAGGAGGCGGCTTCCCGTTCCGCCGCGACGAACAGCTCGTGCACGCCGGGAGGCGGCATCGGCAGTCCGGGGTCGGTGCCGGTGACGGCGGCGTCGTAGAGCCGGATCAGGTCGGTGACGACGGTCGCGAAGCTCCAGCCGTCCATCAGGGCGTGGTGCATGGCGACGGTGAGCCGGAACCCCTCGGCCGCCGGGGCAGCGGCTGCGACGTGACAGCGGAACAGCGGAGGGGTCTCCCAGTCGAAGGCCGTGCCGAGCTGCCGGGCCCGCCAGGATTCGGCCGCGGCGGCGCAGGCGGCGTTCGCCGCGCCGGTGCCGGTCTGTGGGGGAGCGGGATACTCGACCTCCAGCGGCAGCGCCGGATCCGGATGCACCAGCTGCACCGGTTCGGGATCGGCCGCCAGATCGAAGGAGCTGCGCAGCGCCGGGTGCCGGGCCAGCAGCGCGGTCAGCGCCGTACGGAAGAGGGCCTCGTCGAAGGGACCGCGTACGCGTACGCCGATGAGGTCGTTGTACAGGCCGGGGTCCTCGCTCATCTCGCACTGGTAGACCAGTCCGATCTGGAGGGCCGAGGCCGGGCGTCGTGCGGGAACGCCCGGAGCTGCGGGGGAGTTGGCGGCTTCGGCGGTGCCGGGCAGCCCGGAGGGGGACGGCTCGGCGGTGCCGGCCGGCTCCTCAGCTGCCGACTCGCCCGCGTTGGCGGCCAGTTCCCGCGCCGAGGGGTGCATGAGCAGGTCCAGCAGCCGGATGCCGACGCCGCGTTCGTTGGCCCGCACGACGATCCGTACCGCGATGAGCGAGTCGCCGCCGACGGCGTAGAAATCGTCGTCCTCCGTGACGGACTCGTCGTCCAACTCCTCCCGCATGAGCGCGAGGAGGATGCGGCAGGTCTCCTCCGCGTCGCGCGAAGCGCCGTCACAGGGCGGCGTCTGCGGCGTCTGCGGCATGGTGCTCCTTTCGGGGTGGGGCAGCGGACGGCAGGCCGGTTGCTGCAAGCGCCTCACGGACGGCCTGGAAGAGGGCATGCCGCTGGTGGCGAAGGTAGAAGTGGCCGCCCGGGAACCTGCGCACCTGGCACTCCAGCGCGGTGTGCGTGGACCAGTCGCCGAGTTCGTCGGCCGTGACGGTGTCCTCCCGCCCGGCGCAGACCAGCAGTGGCACGGGCAGCCCCCGGTCGCCGTATCCGCGCCGGTAGCGGTCGAGGAGCAGCAGGTCGTTGCGTACCGTCGGGAGGAGCAGGGCGCGGAGTTGCGGATCGTCGAGGACTTCCCGGTGAGTGCCGCCCATCCGCAGCAGCCCGGCGACGATCTCCTCGTCGCTGCTGTGCGCGGTGAGCTGGTCCGCCGTCGGCCGGCGACCGGGGCCGCCGCGCCGCGAGGAGACGACCAGCAGCGCGGGCACGTGCGCGCCCTGGCGGTGGAGCCAGGCGGTCAGCTCCGCGGCGAGGATCGCACCCATGCTGTGGCCGAACAGCACGGTGCGCCCGGACGAGACGTCGGCGATCTGCGGCCCGAGCAGCGCCACGAGGCGGGCGGCATCGGGTAAGGGCGCCGTCCCGATCAGGTCCTCACGGCCCGGGAGCTGAACGGGCTGCACGTCCAGCGCGGGGTCGGCGCCCACCCAGTGGTGATAGGCGGAGGCGCCCCCACCGGCATGCGGCAGGCAGAAGACGGTCGACTCGGCGCTGTGCTGCCTGCCGGTCCAGTACGGCAGAAATCCGGGAGCCGCGGCCACGGGTTCAGCCGTACCTGCGCATCGTGGCCGCCACCTGGCGGGCGCCCGCCTCCGCGCTGTCGGCGAGTGCCGAGCCGACCCGCTCCCGGATCGGGTCCGGCTTCTCCTGGCTCAGCTTGAACATGCCCTCCGCCTGGGTGACGTGGAAGGTGAAGGCGCCGACGGCGGGCACGATCTGCTCGAAGTACGGGAGGGAGTCGGTCATGTCCCAGCCGGTGCCCAGATGTTCCTCGTACGTCCGCACCGTGGCGCGGATCACCTCCAGGGTCGGTTCCCCGCGCTCCAGCGGATGGATGGTGCCGTGCACATGGACGGAGACGAAGTTCCAGGTGGGCGCCGCCGGGCTGACGCCGTAGTGGGTGGGGCTGATGTAGGAGTTGGGGCCGAAGAAGACCAGCAGTGCCCGCTGTCCTTCGCGCAGCGCCGCCCAGTGCGGATTGCGGCGGTTGAGATGCCCGGCCAGGACCGCGCCGACCAGCCCGGTCTCGCCGGTGCCGGTCCGCAGGGTGTCCCCCCAGGGGATGACGGGACAGTGCGTGGCCAGCGGCTCCTGCTGCTGCGGGCCGTCGGTGAGGAGCAGGGCCAGGCCCTGGGCGCGGACGGCGTCGCGGGCCCAACAGGGGTCTGCCGGGCGGTAGTCGGCGGGTACGTACATGGTGACTGGCTCCTGGTCAGCGGGCGGCGCGGGGGCCGGTGGCGATCGAGGTGAGGATCTCGCCGGCACGGACGGCGACGTTCGACAGCAGCGAGGCGGAGATGCCGTGGGTGTGCTCGACGCCGCCTTGGAGGTAGACGCCCGCCGTGACATCGGCCGAGGTCTCCACCCGGTACTCGCGGCTGACCCGCAGCCGGCCGGCGCTGTCGCGTTTGCACAGGTCGGCGGCCGCGCCCAGCAGCGCTGCGGGGTCCATGGGGTGGTAGCCGGTGGCGAACACCGCGATATCGGCCTCCAGTTGGTCCCTGGTGTCCTCCAGCAGCCGGTCGACGTGCAGCTGCACCCGGTCGGGGCCGGAGTCGGCGGCCACCACACGGCACATCGGCTCGAAGTGCAGCCGCCGCCCGCCGCGCACCGACTCCTGGTAGGAGCGCCGGTACAGCTCGTTGATCAGGTCGAGATCGACGACGGCGTAGTTGGTGTTGCTGTGCTGTTCGTAGAAGCGTTCCCGGACGGCGGGCACGGCGTCGTAGAAGTGGTCGACCGCGACGGGGTCGAAGACGCGGTTGGCGAAGGGCGAATCGTCGGAGGGGCTGTACCCGTAGCGGGGCAGCAGGGCGTGGATGCGGCTTTCCGGGAAGCGGCTGTGCAGATGGGCTGTGACCTCGGCGGCGCTCTGTCCGGCGCCCACGACCGCGAAGGTGCCGACGGTCCGCTGCCCGAGCTCCGCCAGCCGTGGCAGCAACTCCGCGCTGTGCCAGACCCGTTGTGAGGAGGTCACGCCCGTCGGCAGGCGCGGCACCAGGCCGGTGCCGATGACGATGTTGCGGGTCCGTGTGGTGTGTTCGGTGCCGTCGGCGCGGCGGGCGACGAGGTCGAAGGCGGTCACGGTCTGGTGCTCGGTGACCGGATGGACGCCCACCACCTCGGTGCCGTAGCGCACCTGGTGGGCCACCCGGGCGGCTGCCCACTCCAGGTAGTCGTGGAACTCGACCCGGGAGGGGAAGAACTCCTTGTGGTTGACGAAGTCGACCAGCCGCCCCCTGTCGTGCAGATACGACAGGAAGCTGAAGCTGCTGCGGGGGTTGCGGATGGTCGCCAGGTCCTTGAGAAAGCTGACCTGCATGGTGGCGTCCTCGAGCAGCATCCCGGGATGCCAGGCCGGTCCCGGGCGCTTCTCCAGGAACAGCGCGGTCGGCTTCGGCCCCTCGAACTCCTCCAGCGCGACGGCGAGCGCCAGATTGGCCGGCCCGAAGCCGACCCCGACCAGGTCGTGCACCGCGGAGGCTGTGCCGTGCGTCGGTTTCACGCTCGCTCCTCTTCTGTGTACCGGTCGGCGCCACGGCGCCGGCCCGCTGACGCGCGGGGTTGAGCCGTGCCGCGGGGCGCTGCGGCGGCTGCGCGGTTCGTGGTCATTCGCCGGCCACCGCCCAGCTGTCGAGCAGACCGCTCAACTGGTCCGGCGACAGGATGGGGACCTGTGACACCCGCGTGCCGGGCTGCGCCGCGACGGCTTCCAGGAAGTGTGTGTAGTAGCCGCAGAACGACTCGGCGGTCTGCTGCTCGAAAAGGTCCCGTGCGTACAGCAGCCGTCCGGTGACGGCGCCGTCCGGTGCCGAGCCCAGGTGCAGTTCGGCGTCGAAGCGGGTGCGGGCGCGGCCCTCGGTGAAGTAGGAGACCGTCACCCCGGGCAGGGCCAGCGGGGGCGCGGTGCCACCGGGGCCACCGTCCGCCAGGTCGAACCACACCTGCACGAGCGGATTACGGCTCATGTCACGCGGCGGATCGACGGCCTTGACGATGCGGTCGAAGGGGATGTGCTGGTCGTCGTAGGCGGCCAGGACCTGTTCCCGTACGCGGTCGACGAGCTCGGTGAACGGAGGGTCGTCGCGCAGATCGCCCGGGATGGGCAGGGAGTTGACGAAGAATCCGATCAGCCCCTCCTGTGCGACCTGGCTGCGGCCGTTGAACGGACAGCCGACAGCCACTGCTTCCTGTGCGGCCAGCCGGCCCAGCAGCCCGTGGAATGCGGCGAGGAACACCACGAAGGGCGTGGTGCCGCGCTCACTGCTGAGCGCGCGAAGCTTTCCGCACACGTCGGAGGGCACCCGCACCAGCGCCTGCCCGGCGCGGTAGCTGGGCTGCCCCGGCCGTTCGTGGTCGGCGGGCAGTTCCAGCACCGGCGGGACGCCCCGCAGCCGCTCCCGCCACACCTCGGCCCGCCGGTCCAGATCCGCCGACCGGGCCGTACGCGCCTGCTCCCGCGCGAAGTCCGCGTACTGCGCGGCCGGCGGCGCGAGGCCGGGGTCGGTTCCGGTCGTGAAGGCGCGGTAGGCGGCCGAGACCTCGCGGCTGAGGATGTCGAGCGAGTCGCGGTCGAAGAGGATGTGGTGGACGGTGAGGCCCAGCACGTGGTCCTCCTCCGCCAGCTTCGCCAGCCACAGCCGCAGCAGCGGCCCACGCTCCAGGTCGAACGATGTGTCGGAGTACTGCCCGGCGAGTCGGTGAGCCTCTGCCGCCGGGTCCTGGGGCTCCGTCACCTCGTGCACCGTCAGCCGGATGTCCTCCGCGCGGAACGCCGTCCGCAGTCGGGGTTCGCCCTCCTCGGTGACGGTCACCTCGGTACGCAGCACCTCGTGCCGGTGCAGGACGTACGCCAGGGCCCGCTCCAGTGCGGGCACGTCCAGTGGGCCCCGGAGGCGGTAGGCGGCCGAGACGTTGTACGCCAGGCTGCCCTTGGTGAGCCGGTCGATGAACCACAGCCGGTGCTGGGCCGGAGCCAGCGGAACCGCCTCGTCGGCCGGCTCGGGCTCGTCGGCAGGCTCGGGCTTTTCGGCAGGCTCCGGTAAGGAGTCCGGGGCCGCCGCCAGGCGGGCGGCGAGGCGCTTTCTGAGAAGTTCCCTTCCGGCATCGGACAGGTTTTGCCCGGCTCCGTCCACCACAGCAGAAAACCTCCGGGAGAGGACCTGGGACCGCGCCGAAAGAGCGCGTCAATGTTTCGGTGCGGCACGTTCGATGAAAAAGCTACTACGCTGCCAGACGCCCGGGCAAGAGGGAATCATCGGGGGCTCGACCACCGACCCGCGAGTGACTATGCTCCACACCTCGGAGGTGAACGGAATGACTTTTCAGGAAGAGCAGGAAAACCAGGGAACACCGTCCTTCCAGGTCGTGGTCAACGACGAGGAGCAGTACTCGATCTGGCCCAAGGAGCGTGACATTCCCGCAGGTTGGAGCGGTGTCGGCGTCGAAGGGGACAAGGCTTCCTGCTTGGCGCACATCGAGCGCGTATGGACCGACATAACACCGCTGAGCGTGCGTCGCGATCTTTCCGGGAACAGGAATTGAGCATGCCGGGAATCCCGCCGGAGAACTCCGGCGGGATTCCCGGCGAGTTCCCTCAGCAATGCACTCGCCGGGTTGCTGCGTTTTCACGACTGCCCCGATTTCGGGCCGCTTTCGGCTTCCGGGAAAGGTGCCGCGCGGCTACCGGTTCAGCTCTCGCTCGATTTCCTCCTCCGTCATCTGAGAGATCTCCTCGGCGACGCGCCGCTCGATGACCGCGCACTGTTCGGCCACCGTCCGGTGGTCGAAAACCGAGCGGACCGGGAACGCCGGCCCGAAGGACTCCCGGAGCCGGGATGCGAGCCGGGAGGCCGCCATGGAGGTGCCGCCCGCCAGGAAGAAGTCCGAGGTGACGCCGAGCCGGGCGTGCGGGAAGACCTCCCGCCACAGCCGCAGCACCTCCTCCTCCAGCGGACTTCGCGGCTCCGTGAGTTCAGCCGTCCCCTCCTGCGGGGCCGGGAGACGCGCCCGGTCCACCTTGCCGCTCGGGGTGAGCGGCAGGGCGTCGAGCGTCAGCCAGACCTCCGGCACCAGATACGGCGGCAACCAGGCGCGCAGCTGCGCCCGCAGTCCGGCGCTGTCCGGCGGCTCCGCCTCGGGCACCACATACGCGGCCAGCAGGGTGTTCCCGGCGGGCCCGGGAGCCGCCGTGACCACGGCCTCCCGGACCCCGGAACACCGCAGCAGGGCCTGCTCGATCTCCCCGGGCTCGATGCGGTAGCCGCTCACCTTCAGCTGAGCGTCGCGCCGGCCGAGGAAGTCGAGCGTCCCGTCGGGCCGCCAGCACACCACGTCACCGGTGCGGTACATGCGGGCGCCGGGGACGCCGGCGAACGGGTCCGGCACGAAGCGTTCAGCGGTGAGCGCGGCCCTGCCCGGATATCCGCGGGCGAGCCCCGCACCGCCCAGGCACAGCTCACCCGGCGCGCCCGGCGGCGCCAACTGCAGGTTCTCGTCGACCACATAGGCCCTGACCCCCGCGATGGGGCGGCCGATGGAGTTGTCGGCCCAAGGCGCGTGCAGCCCGTCGGTTGCGGTCGCCACCACCGTGTTCTCGGTGGGGCCGTAGTGGTTGAGGACGGGGAGGCCCGGGTCGTCGCACTCGCGCGGGCGGAACAGATCGCCGCCGGTCAGCAGCCGGGTGAGTGCCGTCTTCTCGCCGAGCGGAAGCCGGATCAGCTGTTCGGCCAGCGGCGTGGGCGCGAAGACGCTCTCGGTACGGGTGGCGGCCAGCTGCCGGACGAGGGCTTCCGGGTCGCGCACCACCTCCTCCGGACAGATCTCCAGGCGGGCTCCGCCGGCCAGCGCCGGCCACATCTCCCAGGCGGCGGCGTCGAAGGAGACACCGGCGACCTGCGCCACGACCGAGACCCCGGGCCGCACCGGATACCGCTCCAGATGCCAGGCCACCAAGTGGGACAGCCCCGCGTGCGTGACGGCCACCGGCTTGGGACGGCCCGTGGAGCCGGAGGTGTAGACGAGATAGGCCAGATTGTGCGGTGCCGGCCCGGAGGCGGGCGGCTCCGGGCGAGGCCGACCGCCGGGAGCCGGGGAGGGCATCCCGGTCACATCGAGCACGCGCAGTGCGCCGGCCGGGCGGCTCGCACCCTCATCCGCCGCCCACGCACCCAAGGCGGTGTCGCCGTCAGCCGGAAGCCGTCCGCCGGTGGCGGCGTCCGTCAGCACCAGGCGGGCACCCGAGTCGCCGAGCAGGTAGCCGATGCGCTCCGGCGGCTGGCCCGGGTCGACCAGCAGATATCCGCACCCGGCCAGCATGGCGCCCAGCGCCGCGCAGACCAGCTCAGCACCGCGCGGCAGACACACCGCCACCACGTCCTCGGGACCGCAGCCGTGCGCGGTCACCCGAGCCGCCAGGGCGGTGGCCCTTGCATGCAGCGTGGCGTAGTCCCAGGTGCGGGTCCCGTCCGCGACGGCGACGGCCGCCGGGTGCTCCGCCGCCCGGCGTGCGAACTGCGCGGCGACGGTCTGCCCCGCCGCGCCCTGACCCGCCTCCTGTGCGGGGCCGGTGCCACGGGCCACCATGGCGGCCTGCTCCCGAGCGGAGAGCAACGGCAGGCAGGACAGCGGGAGTTCCGGGCGGACGGCGGCGGCGCGGAGCAACTCCCGGTAGTGGTCGGCAAAGACACGCATCCGGGATGCGTCGAACAGATCGGTGGAGTACAGCAGCCGCCCGCGCAGTTCGGAGCCGGCAGGGCTCAGGTGCAGTTCGGTGTCGAACCGGGTGACCGTCTCCGGGTACTCCACCCTCCTGGTATGCGCGCCCGGCAGCTCCAGCAGGTGCCGGACGAGCATCTCGTCGGTGACGTCGAACCAGTGCTGAACCAGTGGGTTGCGCTCCAGGCCGCGGGCCGCTCCCAGGTCGTCGACGAGCATGTCGAAGGGAAGCTCCTGGTGGTCCATCGCGTCCCAGACGCTGTCCCGCACCCGCTCGGTGAGGGTGCCGAGCGAGGGCGTGCCGCGCAGATCGCCGCAGAGGGGCACGGTATGGGTGAAGAAACCGATGGCTTCCTCGGCTTCCGGCTCGCCGCGTCCCGCGAACGGTACGCCGCACAGCACCTGCCGGGCATCGGCGTACCGCCCTAGCAGCTCCTGATACGCCGCGAGTGACACGGCGAACAGCGAGGCGTGGTGCTCCCGGGCCATACGGCGTAGCGCCTGGGTGCTGTCCGCGGGCACGGTGAAGTCGAGCTGCGCACCACGGCCGGTCGGCTGGGTGGGACGCGGCCGGTCGGCGGGCAGGTCCAGCACCGTGGGGGCCTCGGCCAGCTGCGCCCGCCAGTAGCCCAACAGCCGCTCACGCTCCGCCCCGTCGAGGGTGCGGCGCTGTGCGCGCGCGTGGGCGAAGTAGTCGAACGGCGGCTCGGCGGGCAGCGGCGCGGCCCCCGGGTCTGTCCGGGCCGCGTACGCCGTGGACAAGTCGCGCTCGAAGACGGGGCGGGAGAGACCGTCGAAAGCGATGTGATGGACATGGACGTGGAAGAGCCAGTCGTCGTCCGCCAGGCGCAGCAGCACGGCCCGCAGCGGGGGACCCGACCGCAGGTCGAGCGGGTGCGACAGCCGCTGCCGTACGAGCTGCTCCGCCGCCTGCGCGGGCGCCGCGTCGGCGGACAGGTCGCGCCGTTCGAGGTGCAGCACGGTGGCCGGTTCCACCACCGCGCGGGACTCTCCGCCGTCGGCGGTGAACCGGCACCGGAGAACCGGGTGCCGCGTCGCCACATCGCGCAGCGCGCCCTCCAGCGCCGCCCCGTCCAGCCGGCCCGCTACGCGGTAGGTGAGCGGAGTGAGGTAACTGACCTGGCCGGGCAGCAGCTGGTCGAGGAACCACAGCCGCTCCTGGCCGAACGACAGCGGCTGTCCGAGTCGCCGCCCGGTCACGGCCTGGCCCGCCCGGAGTCCACCGGGGCGGCCGAGGTGCCGGTCTCCGAAGCCTCCGCCCCCTCCTCCGCCGCCCCCTCCCCGGAGCGCAGCCGCCGTACGTCGCGGGCCAGTTGGGCCGGGGTGGCCCGTTCGAAGACGGCGCGCAGCGGCAGTTCGACACCGCAGGCTTTGCCGACCCGGTGCACGAGCTGAGTGATCAGCAGGGAGTGGCCGCCGAGGCGGAAGAAGCTCTCCTCGACGCTGACCTGCTCCTTGCCGAGAATGTCGGAGAAGATCCGGGCGATGGCTGCCTCGTCCTCGTCCCGGGGCGCGACGAACGACGGGCGGGCGGTGTCCACCGCGGGCAGCCGGTTGCGGTCCACCTTCCCCGTGCCGGTCAGCGGCAGCGCCGGCAGGGAGATGTACGCCTGGGGCACCATGTACGAGGGCAGCAGACGGGCCAGATGGTCGCGCAGCTCATCGGCGTGCGGGGGAGGGCCCTCGCTGCTGGTGTACGCCGCGAGCAGAGCGTCCTCGCCCTCACCTGTCTTGATCACCACGGCCTGAGAGACGGCCGAATGGTCCCGCAGCAGCGTCTCGATCTCCCCCGGCTCGATGCGGTAGCCGTGCAGTTTGATCTGGAAGTCGGCGCGTCCCAGATACTCCAGCACTCCGCCGGGCTGCCAGCGCCCCCGGTCCCCGGTGCGGTACATACGGCTGCCCGGGCTCTTGCTGTAGGGGTCGGGCAGGAAGGCCACAGCGGTCTGCGCGGGGCTGCCGAGATAGCCGCGCGCTGGCGGACCACCGCCGACGTAGATCTCGCCGGGCACACCGGGCGGGACCGGCCGCAGATCGGCGTCGAGCACATAGATGCGGGAGTCCACGATGGGCCGGCCCACCGCGGGGCGCTCCGGCCAGGCGTCGGCGGGCGCTGTCAGCCGAGGCGCAGTGACGACGTTGAGTTCCGTCGAGCCGTAGTGGTTGTCCAGCAAGACGTTCGGCAGGCGGTCGCACAACTGCCGGACGGTGGGGGAGATCACCAGCTGCTCCCCGGTGGTGATCAGCTCGCGCAGGGAGCCGCAGCGGTCCGGGTCGTCGGCCGCGTGGGCCGCGAGCCGGTCCAGGGCCAGCACCGGCAGCAGCACCTTGGTGACCCGGTGCCGGTCGATGACGTCGGCCAGAGCGGCGATGTCGTGGCGCTCGTGCTCGGTCGCCACGACGACGCAGCCGCCCAGCCACCAGGTCGACAGCAGTTCCAGGAAGCCGACATCGGAGGTGAGGGGGAAGAACTGGAGCGCCACGGGCCGTTCCGCGTACCGGCGACGGCACCAGTCCAGCAGGGTGATCTGCGGGGCCGCGTGCATCGCGATGCCCTTGGGCCGGCCGGTGGAACCCGAGGTGTACAGCACGTACATCAGGTTTTCAGGACCGCTTCCGGACAGCGGCTGCTCGCCGTCGCCGGGGCCGTCGTCCGTCAGGTCGGTCTCGACGGGCAGCGAGACAACCTGCGGCCCCCAGCCGCCCTCGGCGCGGGTGTCCTCGACGGACTTCTCGGTCACCACCAGCCGGACCCCGGCGTCGGCAAGCTGCGCCCGCGTACGGTCCGGCGGCTGGTCGGGGTCGACCGGCAGACAGGCAGCGCCGGCCTTGAGCACGCCGAGCACCGCGACCGACTGGGCCGCAGAGCGGCGCAGGGCCACGGCCACCAGGGTTTCCGGCCCTGCACCGGCTGCCCGCAACCGGCGGCCGAGCTGCTCGGCCGCGCGATCCAGCCGTCGGTAACTGAGGCTCTGCGGCCCGCAGACGACCGCGGGGGCTTCGGGGGTTCTCGCGACCCACTCGGCGAAGCCGTCGAGCGAGGTGGCCGCCGGGCGGGACGGGGCGACTGCTGTGTCATGCGCTGGTGTCATCAGTGGTCTCCGCGAAGGCCGTACGGGGCGAATTGGGGGAGGGGCAGGGGAGTGGGTGGGGCGGAACAGGCCGCCGGTCACCGGGCCGGGGCCGGCCGGAAGGTGACGGGCAGCGCACGGGGGCCGCGCAGCATCGGGCCGTAGGTCCATACGACGCGGTCGGCGGGGACGGCGAGGGCGAGGTCCTGAAGCCGGGTGAACAGCGCGTCCAGTGCGATCTCCCCCTCCAGGCGGGCCAGATGGGCGCCCAGGCACAGATGGGCGCCGTGGCCGAAGGCCAGGTTGCCGCGCAGCGAACGGTCCGCCCGGAACTCCTCGGGGTCGGACACGTACTCGGGGTCCCGGTTGGCGGCGGCCACGCACAGCAGCACCGCGTCGCCCTTGCTGATGTGGACGTCGCCGAGGGTCAGATCCTCGGTGGCGTACCGGTAGACCGATGCCTGGACGGGGGAGTCGTAGCGCAGGATCTCGTTGACGACGTTCGCCCAGCCGATCTCGCCCGACAGCACGGCCCGCAGCTGGTCGGGGTGTTGCAGCAGCCGGTGCACTGCCGCGCCCAGGAACTGCACGGTTGTCACATGGCCCGCACCGAGCACGGAGAGGATCATGGCGGCCAGTTCGTTCTCGTCGCGCAGCTGGCCCGTCTCGAAGCCCTTCAGCAGGGCGGCGGCGACATCGTCGCCCGGGTGGGCGCGCTTGTAGGCGGCCAGCCGCCGGGTGTACTCCAGCAGCCCGTGCAGGGCATCCAGGTCCAGGGGGTCGGTCAGGCCCGCCTTGTAGAACATCTCCATGCACCGCGCCGGGGGTTCGCGCTGTTCCTCGGGTATGCCCAGCACCTCGTGGATGATCGCGACGGGCACCGGCAGCGAGAACGACTCCACCAGGTCGCAGCGGCCCGCGTCGGCGAACGCGTCGATGGCCGCTTCGGTGATCCGCGCCATCATCGGCCGCATACCGTCCACCGCCCCGGCACTGAACGCGCCGGCCACCAGCCTGCGCAGCCGGGTGTGCTCGGGCCGGTCGAGGTCGAGCAGGCCGCGGGCCGGGTCCCACTCGCCGCTGCCGAACGGCGCGGGCGGCGCGGCGGAGTTGCGGTCGTCGTTGCTCAGCCGCGGATCCGCCAGCCCGGCCCTGACCAGCGCGTACGAGGTGACCAGCCAGGTACGGCCCTTGCGGTGCGGGGTGTAGACCTCGCTGACAGGGGCGTTCTCGCGCAGCCAGGCATAGTTGGCGTACGGATCGGGGTCGCCGCCCTCCTTGAGCGCGCCCGATACATAGGCGCTGGTGCCGGCCTCGGTCATGCGTGCTCCTCGATCTCGGTCACCGGCGAGGGCACCGGCGAGTCGGCGGCCGACATGGTTCCGGAGAGCGCCGCGCACAACGGCTCCGGCGCTTCCAGGAACGCGAAGTGCCCGCCGGGCAACAGGCTTTCGCGGTAGCGGCCCGGTTCCGCGTACGCGTCCCAGCCGGTCATCTGGCCGGGCCGGATCTCGTGGTCGTCCTGCCAGGAGAGGGCGTGCACGGTGCAGGGCAGTCGCACAGGGCGGGGCAGCCGGTAGGCACGGTTGGCGGCCAGATCTGCTTCCAGCACCCGCATGCCCAGGTCGATCATGTCGGGCTGCGGCCGGCCGCCCATCGCGACCGCCATCTCCCGCAGCTCCTCGCGTAGCTGGTCCTGCGGCAGGTCCAGAAACCGTCCGTACGGTCCCAGATGCGGGGCGACCTGGGAGGAGACGAACAGCCACGCCGGCGTGGGCAGCCCGTGCTCGGCCAGGAACAGCGCCGTGGCGAAGCCGGGCAGGGCACCGCCGCAGTGCCCGAAGAAGCCGAACGGCCGGTCCAGATACGGCAGCAGCGCCTCCGCCAGCCGCTCGGCCAGCTCCGGGTAGGTGCCGTAGTGCGGCTCCCGTATCCGGTTCTCCCGGCCGGGGAGCTGGATACGGCACACCTCGGCCGGGCCGATCTGCTGGGGCCAGCGGTTGTACATGGAGGCACCGACCCCGGAGTAGGGCAGCAGGAACAGCCGCGCCCCGGCCTCGCCGCCGGGCCGGCGCAGCAGCCAGCGGCCGACGCCTTTCACCTCAGCCATCGCACACCTCCGAACGAAGGAACATGGCGCGGAGAACCACGAAGAACGGTCACGGCACGGCCTCCCGGCGGGGCGCTGCGGCCCCTGCGGCGGCGAGCCGTTCGGCAGCGCCCGGCCGCAGTCGTGCCGTGACCGGCAGGTGCTTGATCCCGGCGACGAAGTTGGAGGCCAGATGCTCGACGGGTCCGGCCTGCTCGAACTCGTCCACGTGCCGGACGATTTCCTCGAAGAGGATGCGCAGCGCGATACGGGCGAGAGGTGCGCCCACGCAGTAGTGCGGTCCGAAGCCGAAGGCCACATGCCGGTTCGGCGAGCGGGCGACGTCGAAGGTGAACGGGTCGGCGAAGACCCGCCGGTCGCGGTTGGCCGATCCCAGCCAGGCGACCACGGCCTCCCCGGCGCCGAGGCGCACCCCGCTCAGCTCCGTCTCCCGCCTGGTGTACCGCATGAAGTGGTTGGCCGGTGAGGACCAGCGCAGCCCCTCCTCGACGGCGCGGGAGACCACGCCGGGATCGAGGGTGAGCCGCGCGTACTGTGCGGGCTCCTCGACGAAGGCCAGCACGGTGCCGGCCACCGCATGCGGGGTCGTGACATTGGCGCCCAGCAGCAGGCTGTAGCAGTTGTAGACGATCTCGTCCTGACGCAGTCGCCGTCCGCCGTCGAGCGTCATCCCGCGCAGAAAGCCGACGAGGGAGTCGTCGGCCGCATCCCGGGTCGCGTGCAGATGGTCGGCGAAGTACTCGAACAGTTCGTGATGCGCGGCGACGAGGGTGCCGCGACCCTCGCTGAACTCGCCGTCCTCGGGTGCGATCGCCATCGTCGTCAGCCTGGTGAGCCGGGGCCAGTCCTGCTCGGGCAGGCCCATCAGCGTGCCGGTGAACGCCATCGGGAAGTCGGCAGCCGCCTCCGCGATGTCCCACGCATCGCCGTCGGCCAGCGGGGCGATGAGCCGGCACACCATCTGCCGGATACGCGGCTCCCAGCGGCGCAGGGCGCGCGCCGACAGCACTTTGGACAGCGGCTCCCGCATCGCCGTGTGGGTCGGCGGGTCACTGGCGGCCATCATCTTGCCGCCCGCCGGATCGTCGACGGCAAGGGTGGACAGCAGAGTGCCGCGTTCGGAGGTGAAGCGGGTGTGGTCCCGCAGCACATCGTTGACGTCGTGGTAGCGGGTGACCGACCAGAAGGAGCGGCTGTCCGGAAGCGTCTGCCGCCATACCGGGTGCCGTTCGCGGAGGGCGAGCCATACCGCGTGCGGATCACCGGTCGCATACAGCTGGGGGTCGGCGAGGTCGACGGCCGCCGGATCGAGGTCGGGGACGGCCTGGGGCCGGGTGATCCTCATCGGCCGGCTCCCTCGCGCCCGTCGGCGGCGTGCTCTCCGGCAGCGAGCTGCTCGGCGGGGAGGCGGTCCTCCAGATAGCCGGCCAGTTCGGCGACAGTGGGGTGCTCGTAGAAGGCACGCGCCGTGACCAGCACATCGTGGGTGTCGGCGATCTCCGCCGTGATCTGGGTGGCCATCAGGGAATGGCCGCCCAGCTCGAAGAAGTCGTCGTCCACGCCTATCTCCTCGTACTGGAGGGTGTCGGCCCACACCCGGGTCAGCCAGCGCTCCAGCCCGGTGCCCGGCGCACGGAAGTCGGCGTCGCACTCCGGCCTGCGGCGGCTGCGCCGCTTGGCGAGGGTGCCCCGGTCGACCTTGCCGGTTCCGGTCAACGGCAGGGCCTCCACCTGCTGGAGCACGGCCGGTACGAGATAGCCGGGCAGCCGCTCGGCGAGCCATCTGCGCAGCCGGGGCACCCGGATGCGTTCGTCGCCGACCATGAAGGCCGCCAGCCGTCTGGTGGCGCCGCTGTCGCCCTGCACCACGACGGCGCAGTCGGCGACCTCGTCGTTGCGGCGCAGCACCGTCTCCACCTCGCCGGGTTCCACCCGGAAGCCGCGGATCTTGACTTGTGCGTCGGACCGTCCGAGGAACTCCAGCTCCCCGCCGGGCAGTTTCCTGGCCAGGTCTCCGGTGCGGTACAGGCGCGCGCCGGGGACGCCCGAGAACGGGTCGGGTACGAACCGCTCCGCTGTGAGCGCGGGGTCCTGGGCGTAACCGTGTGCGAGCCCGAGCCCTCCGGCGTACACCTCTCCCGGCTCGCCGTCCGGCACGGGCGCGAGCGCGGCGTCCAGCAGGTGCACCTGAGTGCCCCGCACCGGGCTGCCGATGGGGACGCGGGTGCCCTCGACGGGTGCCGTCATCACATGGCAGCAGGTGAAGGTGGTGTTCTCGGTCGGACCGTAGCCGTTGACCAGACGCAGCCCGGGAAGCGCGGCCAGCACCCCGTTGACATGCGTGGGGGAGAGCACGTCCCCGCCCGCCAGGAGGTGGCGCAGCCCGCGCAGGTCATCCGGCCGGCGCTCGGCGACCTGGTGGAAGAGACCGGCAGTGAGCCACATCGCCGTCACGCCCTGCGCCGTGGCGAACTCGACGACGCCCTCCGGCTCGGGACGCGGATCCGGATACGGCACCAGGCGGGCCCCGTTGAGCAGCGGTGCCCAGATCTCCAGCGTCGAGGCGTCGAAGGCGACGGGTGCGAGCTGGAGGACGGTGTCCTCACCGCCCAGCGGGAGGAAGCCGTTGGCGCGGGCGATCCGCACCACCGCGGCGTGCGGCACGGTCACGCCCTTGGGGGACCCGGTGGAACCCGAGGTGAACGCGGTGTAGGCGGGCGCCTGGGGTGGCACGGGCCGCGGCTCGGCGACCGGCAGCCCGGCGTAGCTCTCCCCGTCAGGGACGAGCACTGCGACCTCAGCACCGGGGAAGTGCCGCTGCTCCGCGGGCCCGGCCAGCACCAGCCGCGCACCGGCCGCCCCGAGCATCGCCGCGGCCCGCCCGGCGGGCTCGCCCTGTTCGATCGCGACGTACTGGGCACCGCACTTGAGGACGGCGAGCAGCGCGGTGATCAGCGCGGTGCCGCGGGCCATGGTGACGGCAACCGCATCGCCGGGCCGTACGCCGCGGTCACGCAGCTGGTGGGCGAGCCGGCCGGAGGCCCGGTCCAGCTCCTGGTAGCTGACGGAGGCATCACGGGTACCGACCGCCGGGGCTGCGGGGGTGGCCGCCGCCTGCCGCGCGAAGAGGCTGTGCACCGATTCCGTGCCCTCACCGGCGCCTTGGTGCACGTGCTGGTGCTCGGTCACGATGGCGTCCCTTCCACAGCGGTCTGGTGCTTCCCCAATTGATGGCGAGCGGTTGCGGTCCTGGCTCCGACGCCGGATGTACTCCCCGTCCCGGTCCTCGTCGCCGTCTCCCTCCCGGCTTCCGTCTCCCTCCCGGTCCGCTGCTCCGTCCCGGTTCCTGTCCCGGTTCCGACCGCGACCCAGGTGGCGGCGGCCCGGGCCAGGAGGGCGCCGGAGACGTCGTAGAGGGCGGTGACGTTCTCGCTCGTACGCTCTTGGCGCCGGGTGACGCGTCCGACCAGCACGCAGACGTCCCCGGCCCTGGGCCGTGCCTCGATACGGGCGGCGATCCGGTGCAGCACCATCGGCCGGCCCACCGGGTCGTCGGCCCAGCCGCCCGGGCAGTCGAGCGCCGCCCAGACGAGTTCGGCAGGCACGGACTGCCCGGGCCCCGCGGCCGGTTCGGGCCGGGGATGCCAGGGAGAGGCGACCGTGCCGGTCTCTCCCGGAACGCGCCCGGGTCGCAGGCCGAGACCGTCGGGCCGGTCGGGACCGCACACGAAGCAGTCCGGGAACGGATGCCCCCGCACCCCCTCGAAGTGCTCCGCCGCTTCCTGGGCCCGGGCGTACGGCACCCAGGCCGGCGGGGGTGGCGGTGGCCGCCGAGCCGCGGCCACGACGGCGACCAGCCGCTCCCGCTCGTAGAGCGCGTATCGGCGACCAGCCGGGCGCAGCTCCAACGCGGTCTCAAGTGGCGGCGGCGCATGGAGCGTCACCACCACGTCCGGCCCCAGCCGCGGCTCGGCCAGGCCCGCGAGCAGACCGCACACCAGACCGCCCTGCGCGGAGTGGGCAGGCCCGTTGTACCGGCTCGGCACGACCAGCCGCGAGGTGTCACTCCGGTCACCGCCCGGCATCGCTACCGCCCCCGGCGGTTCCCGGACGGGGAACGCTGTCCGTGGCCACCGGCTCCGGCGTGGTTCCGGCCCGCTGCGGGGCCCGGTCGACCGCCTCGTCGATCGCCGCGGCGAACAGCGCGACCGTGGGTGCCGAGAACACCGTTCTGGCCGGGAGACGCACCCCGAACCGGCGCCGGACGCGCGCGATCATCCGCATGGTGAGCAGCGACTGGCCGCCCAGCTCGAAGTAGTCGGCGGCCCGGCCGAGCGGCCCGGTTCCCAGCAGGTCCTGCCACAGCTCGGCGACGGTCCGCTCGGTGGCGGTCCGAGGGGGGGCCGTAACCGGTGCTCCGGGTGCGGACGGCGCCTGGGGCGCGTGTGCGTAGCGGCGGTCGGCGAGGGCGAGCCGGTCGACCTTGCCGCTCTGCAGCCGGGGCAGGACGCGGTGCTGGTGCCAGCTGCTCGGCAGGGCCGCCGGCGGCAGCCGGTCCAGCAGGAAGCCGCGTAACTCGGCCTCGGAGGGCAGGCCCTGTGCGGTGTCGGCAGCCACCACATGGGCCACCAGCCGCGCTTCGCCTCCCTCCCCGGTCACGCTCACCACCGCGGCCTGCGCGACCGCCGGATGCCGCAGCAGGGCATGCTCGGTCTCCGAGGGCTCCACCCGCACCCCGCGGATCTTCACCTGGTGGTCCACCCGGCCGAGGAACTCATAGACACCGTCACCGCGATCGCGGACCAGGTCCCCGGTGCGGTAGAGGCGCTCACCCGGCCGCGCCGGGTCGTCGTCCGGTACGAACCGCTCCGCGGTGTGGGCCGGGTCGCCGTAGCCCCAGGCCAGGCACCGGCCGCCGAGGAGGAGTTCCCCGGTCCCGCCGCTCGGTACCGGGCGGCCCCGCTCGTCGTGCACCACGGCGCGGACCCCGGCGATGGGCCGTCCGACGGGTACCGCTTCGGCCGTCGCGTCCTGGGGTGTCAGCTCGTGGTTGAGGACGTCGATGCAGGTTTCGGTGGGTCCGTACTGGTTGATGACGCGGGCCCGGGTCGCGGCGAAGATCTGGGCGGCCAGCTCCCCGGGCAGCCGTTCGCCCGCGACAAGCAGATAGGTGAGACCGGCCAAGCCCGCTCCGGCACCGGCGGCGAGGAACTCGCGCAACAGGGAGGGGACGAAGTGCATCACCGTGACCCGGTGCGCCCGGGCCAGCTCGGCCAGGCTGTGCGGTTCGGACTCCGCGCCCTCGGGGGCCACCAGCAGGGTCGCGCCGTAACACAGCGGCGCGAGGACGACCCACATCTGGCAGTCGAACACGAGCGACCCGGCGTAGAGCACCGTGTCCTCCGGGCCGACGGGGTACAGGGACTGGCCCCAGGAGAAACGATTGCGCACCGCCGAGTGCGGCACATGGACGGCCTTCGGCCGGCCGGAGGAACCGGAGGTGTGCAGCACATACGCGAGGCGGTCGGCGGGCGGCGTCCCGGTGCTGCGGGGCTGCCGGGCAGCGTGACCTGCGGGTCCCGACTCGTCGAGCGGCGGGGTGCCGGGCGGGGCCAGGGGTAACGCTTCGGGAAGGAAGGAGCAGGCGTCCTTGTCCCCGAGCACCAGCCGGGGCGCCAACCTGGCTATCGCCTCCCGGGTGGTGTCGACGGCCTGTTGGGCGGGGAACGGCGCGACCGCGGCCCCGGCTGCGAGGATCCCCGCAACGGCGAGTACCTGCTGCACCGAGCGGCCCGAGCACAAGGCGACGACGTCTCCTTCTGCCAGCCCGCGTGCGCGCATTGCGGAGGCGCTGCACTCGGCCTCGGCGACGAGCCGCGCATAGCTGATCTCCTCGACCCCGTCGCAGAGCGCGACGCGGTCCGGATACTTTGCGGCGGTGTCCACGACCGCCTGCCAGACATCGTCGTGCCGCTCGCCTTCCGGGGGATTCATGTCATACCTCCACGACGCCGTGGGAATGAGGACTTCATCTTTGTGAGATGCCTGTCCGCTATCCCGCGGTAGAGCAAGTGGAATACACAGCTGAAATGGCGTGGAATTCGGGGAGTTCGAGATGCGAACTCCCCCGGCTCGGATCCTCGGTTGCGGTCTAGACCGGAACTGCATCAGAAAACCGCGACCTCGGCGGCCCTGTCAAGCGGTCGTTCCCGCTGTCATATGCGAGCCGGTGCCCGATCGGAAGTCGTGCCCAACCGCTACGGCCCCCAAACCAGGAATATCCGCGTCCGGTTCGAGGCCCGCCGGGCACCGTCCCGGGGCCCGTACTCATCCCGTCACGGACGCTGCCGAGGTTTCACCGTCGGACCCTGTCGAGGTTTCCTCGTCGACCCCTGTGAAGGTGTCACCGCGGCACTCTCGCGAAGGCCACGAGTCGCGTGATATAAGAACATTCGGTCTGCACACTTCTCGACACATCTCGCGCGGCACCCCCCATCGAAGGAGCGACCGCACACATGGTGAGCCGCCCGAACCACGCCTTGCGCGGCGCCCTGCAAAATCTGGCTGTACTGCGGGAACGCAACTTCCGTACCTTCTTCGCCGGCTACACCACCTCGATGCTCGGCACCGCCATGGCGACGGTCGCGCTCTCCTTCGCCGTGCTGGAGGCCACCGGCTCCCTCTCCGACCTCAGCTTCGTCATGGCGGCGCGCATCGTGCCGCTCGTCGTCTTCCTGCTGGGCGGCGGCGTCCTGGGGGACCGGCTGCCACGCCGCCTGATCATGCTGTGCTCGGACTGGCTGCGGGCGCTGACCCAGGGTGCGCTGGCGGTTCTGCTGATGACCGACTCGGCACGGCTGTGGCAACTTCTCGTACTGGCCGCGTTGGGCGGGATCGGCGAGGCGTTCTTCAAGCCCTCCTTCGACGGGCTGGTGCCGCACGTCGTCTCGCCCGCCCGACTGCCGGACGCCAACACCATGATCGGGCTCGGCAACTCGGTGGCCGGAGTCGCCGGACCGGCGCTCGCCGGCCTGCTGGTGACCTTCGTCTCGCCGGCCGCGCTGCTGCTGGTCGACGCGGGCACCTACGCGCTGTGCGGAATCTTCCTGCTGCGCCTGCGCGTACCGGAAACGCGGGCCGCCGCCGCCCCGGGAGTGCTGCGCGAACTCCGCGACGGCTGGGGCATGTTCACCAAGTACCGGTGGTTGTGGACGGTCACGCTCCAGTTCACCATGTTCAACTTCGTGGTGTGGGCGCCGTATCTGGTGCTCGGACCGGCAGCGGCCAAGGAGACCTACAACGGGGCCAGTTCATGGGGCACGATCGTGTCGATCTACGGCCTCGGCTCCATCGTCGGCGCGCTGCTGCTGCTCGGCAGGCGTCCCACGCGCCCGCTGCTGGTCACCACGCTGGTCACGGTGCTGTGGGCGGCGCCGTCAGCCGCGCTGGCCGGCCAGGCACCGCTGCTCGTGGTCTGTGCCGGAGCACTTGCCGCGGGCGTGGCCAACTCGGTGTTCAACGCGCTGTGGATGACCACCATTCAGCAGCACGTGCCGCACGAGGCCCTCTCCCGCGTCATGTCCTACGTCTCGTTCGGTGCCTACTCCATCGGACCGATCGGGCTGGCGCTGGCCGGACCGCTGGCCGAGCGGACCAGCATCTCCGCGGTGCTGTCCTTCGGCGTGTGCTGGCAGGTGGCGGCCAACGCCTTCATCCTGTGCCTGCCGTCGGTACGTGGCGTCCGCCTGGCGCGACAGACGGACGACGCTCCCACCGCCGCGTCGGACGGGGAGGACGAGCAGCCCCGCGTGGTCACCTAGTGCTTGCCCGGCGCCTCAGGGGGACCGCCCCGAAGGGGCGCGGGGAACTGCTCCCCCTGAGACCCGCGGCGGCCTAGAGCAGCTGCGTGCCGCCGTCGACAGAGAGGATCTGACCGGTGATGTAGGGGGAGTTCACAAGGTCCAGGCACGCCCTGGCCACGTCCTCCGGCTGTCCGACGCGCCGCAGCGGAATCACCTCCGAGGCCCGGTCGATCCGCTCCTGCTTGTCCTCGAAGGCGTCGAACCACGGCGTGTCCGTCATACCGGGAGCGACGGCGTTCACACGCACCTCGGGGGCCAGCGCCTTGGCGAGAATACGGGTCATGTGATTGACCGCCGCTTTGCTCACCGCGTACGGGACGGAACTCCCGCCCGGGAGTATGCCGGAAATCGAGGAGATGTTGATGACGCATCCTCCGCCGCCCGCCTGACGGAGATGCTTTTCGGCAGCGGTCACCATGTTCCACACTCCGAGGACGTTGACGTCGAACAGGCGCCGCCACACCTCCGGATCGGCGGCCTGCAGATTGTCCATCGGAATATGTGCGGTGATCCCCGCACAGTTCACCAGGACATCCAGCCTGCCGAATGCCTGCTCCGTCTCCGTCACCAGGCGGCGCGCGGCATTCTCGTCGGCCACGTCCGCTCCGATGTAAACGGCGTCGGGAAGCTCCGCCGCCAATGCCTCGCCCGCCTCGGCCGAACGGCTCGAATTGACGACGACGCGCATGCCGCGTTCCGCCAGCAAGCGGGCGGTTCCGGCGCCGATTCCGGAGGAGGATCCAGTGACCAGCGCGACGCGACTTTCCTTTTCCACCGTTCCGGTCTCCCTCATTCTCGTATGCATCCTCGAACGCCTACCGAATATGCGCTGGGACCTTAGCAGTCGTTCGGGAACCAAAGGGAGAGAAAACGAGCCACACGGCCCGCGCCTGGCCATCGACTACGCGCTGCGCCCCGTGCTCAGCTCGATGGGCCGGCGCACATCACGCCGGGCCGCTTCGCGCCGGACAAGGACATCACGGTGGGCGACGACGGCACGCTGACCGTCGCACCGTGCTCGGCCGAGGCCCTGGGCCCGGTCACGAATCAGTTCTCCGCTGCGCCTCTCGGGCTCTCCGGGTACCCCGCACTGCGGTCTTCTGGTAGGAAACCTTCCTAACGTTACGTCGGCACCACCGATCGCTCATCCCCCACCCCCACTTGGAGCCTTCATATGTCATCGTCCGGCGACGCGTCCTCCCCCGGAAACGTCTCACGCCGTGCCGCCCTGGCACTGCTGGGAGTCTCCCTCTCGACGGTCCCCCTGATGAGCGCCGCCCCGTCTCCGGCCGCTGAAGCTGCCGGCAGCGGGACGGGGCTGGACGACCCCGCGAAGAAAGAGATCGCCATGCAGCTGGTCTCCAGCGCGGAGAACTCCTCCCTCGACTGGAAGGCGCAGTACAAGTACATCGAGGACATAGGTGACGGGCGCGGGTACACCGCGGGCATCATCGGCTTCTGCTCCGGCACCGGGGACATGCTCGACCTCGTCGAGCTGTACACGGACCGCAAGCCGGACAATGTTCTGGCCCCGTACCTGCCCGCACTCCGTAAGGTGAACGGCTCCGACTCGCACGAAGGTCTCGACCCGCACTTCACCGACGACTGGCGTACGGCAGCCCGCGACCAGGTCTTCCAGCGGGCGCAGAACGACGAGCGTGACCGCGTGTACTTCGACCCCGCGGTCGAACAGGGCAAGGCCGACGGCCTGCGGGTGTTGGGGCAGTTCGCCTACTACGACGCCCTCGTCATGCACGGCGACGGAAGCGACGCCACCAGTTTCCGCAACATCCGCAAGCGCGCCCTGCGCCAGGCGCAGCCGCCCGCTGCGGGCGGCGACGAAGAGCGGTACCTGGACGCCTTCCTCGACGCGCGGGTGTGGGCGATGAAGCAGGAGGAGGCGCACAGCGACACCAGTCGTGTCGACACCGCGCAGCGTGTCTTCCTGCGCGAAGGGAACCTCGACCTCGACCCGCCGCTCGACTGGAAGGTCTACGGCGACAGTTACCACATCGACTGACACGGAAGTCTTCCGCGCCGTCGGTGTCCCGGGCCCGGGCGGCACCGGCGGCGCTGAGGTGAAAGGCTGGCCATCATGGTCGAGCCGTCCGAGTACCCGGAACTGTGGGAGTTCCTGAGCGCACTGCGCCGCGGCGAGCTCCTTTCCGGGACCGTCACGGCGATCGAACGGTTCGGTGTGTTCGTCGCGCTGGACGACGGCCCCGCGCACCCCGTCTTCCCCGGCGTCGGCTTCATCACCATCCCCGAACTGTCCTGGCGGCGCATCGAAGCGGCTGATGACGTCGTCCGGACCGGTCAGCGCGTTTCGTGCGAGTTCCTGCAGTTCGACACATGGAACGGAGAGGCCAGACTGTCCCTGCGAGCCACGCAGCCGGACCCATTCCAGGCGTTCGCCGACCGCACCGCGGTGGGCCGCACACTGCGCGGACAGGTCACCAAGCTGGTCCCGTTCGGTGCCTTCGTCCAGGTCGCCGACGGAATCGAGGGCCTGGTCCACCTTCGGGAGCTCACCCGGACACCCGTCGAAGCTCCCGAGGATGCCGTCCAGGTCGGCGACGCGGTAACGGTCGTCGTGACTGAAATCGACCAAGAGCGACGCAGGCTGTCCCTCTCCCGACGACAGCTCCCACCCGACCTCCCGTAACTCCTCCGCGCGCCGCCGACCTCGCACGTGTCCCTGCCCGCGGTGAAGCCAGGTCGCCCCGGCCGGCATGCGGTGCGTCACCTGGTGGGTGGGGCGGGCGGGTGAGCGCTGACCGCGCTCGTCTCGTCCAGCTCTCGCTGAGCGCCGTCCAGCCCGCGCTGAGCGCGCAATCCATCACAAAGGGCAGGCCCCGAAATCGAGTTGTCCCGCCATGTCGGCTCGCTTTAGGGTGAGATCACTTCGAAGAGACGTTCCCCAGGAGTACGCCGCAGAACGGGAGCGTCCCACCTCGCCGAGGTGCCGGAGGGGCGGCAGCAGTCTTTGTCGACCCTTCCTCTCGGAGGTCTCCTTCATGAACGTCGGTATCGGTCTGCCCATCGGCGACCCGGCCACCTTGCTCACCTGGGCCCGACACGCAGACGCCGGGCCTTTCAGTACGCTCGGCCTGCTCGACCGGCTCGTCTACGACAACCCTGAACCCATGGTCGCGCTTGCCGTTCTCGCCGGCGCGACCTCCCGCATCCGGGTCCAGACCGAGGTGCTGCTGGCCCCGCTGCGCGACAGTGCCCTCCTCGCCAAGCAGGCCGCCACCCTGGACCGGATGACCGGTGGTCGCTTGGTCCTCGGTCTCGGCATCGGTGGCCGGGACGACGACCACCAGGTCGCGGGCGTGGACAAGCGCACGCGAGGCCGACGCCTCGATGAGCAGATGGCGGTGATGCGGCGGCTGTGGTCCGGCGAGCCGTACGGCGACGGTGTCGGCCCGATCGGCCCCGCGCCCGCCCGGCCCGGTGGGCCCGAAGTGCTCTTCGGTGGCTTCAAGCCCCTCGCGCTCGAACGCGTCGCGCGCTGGGGGGACGGGTTTCTCGCCGCTGCGGCGCCTTCCTGGGCGGGCGGTCTGTTCGACACCGTCCGCGGGTTCTGGAAGGAATACGGCCGCGAGGGTGAACCCCGTATCGTCGCGCAGGTCAACGTCGCGCTCGGCCCGCAGGGCGTGATCGACGACGCGCGGGCGAGGATGCACGCGTACTACGCGTTTACCGGGGTGGCCGACCGGATGGTTGCCGGGATGCTCACCACGCCTGCGGAGATCCGTGGGGCGGTTGCCGCGTTCGCGGAACTCGGCGCCGATGAGGTGATGCTCTACTGCTACGGGGTCGACCCCGCGCAGGTTGAGCGCCTCGCCGAGATTCTGTGACGGTTTGTCGGGGCGGAACGTCGGGTGGGGTGCCGCCTAGGTGGTATGCCGCCGACGGCTAGTGCGGTGCCGCACCGGTCATCCCGACCGGTGTGGCACCGCTTTTGTTTGCCGGGTGTCGGGTGTGTCAGCTGTGAAATCCATTTCAGGATGAGTGAGCCTCGTTGGTGGCTAGGGCCTGTTCCAGGTTCGGATCACGTTGGTCGGAGGCTGCGGATCCAGAGCACGGCACCGCGTAGGTGGAGTCCGGCGAGGTAGCTGGTGGCGGTCTTGTCGTAACGGGTCGCCAGGCCCCGCC
>NZ_JBQQBV010000037.1:0-49317 GCF_052246355.1 Streptomyces sp. 3N207
GCGCCTCACCTCTGTCGGCGGGACAATCCGCCGGAACAGCGCCCATAACTCGTCCGGCACCAACCGCTCGACAAGATCCGTCATGCACGGTTCAACGAACGATCACGCCATAAGAAACGACGTCTTAGTTGGGCACATCGTCCAGTATCAGCCCCAATGTGGCTGCCAGTTCGATTGTCCTGCGAGGTGTCGGGCACTGCCTGGCCAGACTGGCCTGGTCGAGGCGGCCGTTACGGGCTTGGAAGAGAACCTTCGCAGCAGGATGCTGGCGCATTTCGTCCGTGGTGAGCTCGTCGGCGACTCGATGCGCTGTGGCGACCAGGGTGGGGAATGTCGACTGCAGACCCGCGGCCCACTCCAGGAGCGCCTCCAGCCACTGATGTGTCGCTTGGTCACATGTTGAGGAGAACCGCTCTATCGCCTGAGCTAGCTCCAGCCAGGTGGACTCGTGCCAAGGCTTGGTCTTCAGGACGGGCAACTGCCACTGGCGCTTGATGGCCGACCAGTGGTCCGCTTGCGCCTTCACCGAGTGGACCGTGAATCCTGGGAGACACAGTGCGGTCAGGTTCCAGCCGTGGCAGGCACCAGTGTCGAGTCCGAAGATCCTGCCGTCGCGGATCATCGGATCCCGGCCGGTTACGTGATGGCCGAACACCACCGGCTTGGCATCGGTGTAGTGCTCGTGCCAGTAGCTATCCGGGAACAGTGCCGTGAGCTCTCGTTCACCCCTCGTCGAGCCACAGAGGATCTCCTCCCGCTGGTCGGACAGCGGAATTCCGGACAATATCGCGGCGTGGACAACACGGACGTGCTCGTTCTCGAAGTAGTACGGCAGAGTCCGCATCCAGTCGACCGTTTCGGCGTAGTGGTCGCCAAGCTGCAAGCGCGTGATCTCCTGCGCGTAGGAGCAGATCCCGCGCACGTGCTTTCGCTCATGGTTGCCCATGACCACGACCGAGTTCGGGCGCTCACGGAAAAGCCTGACCACGGCACCGGGCGCTGGACCGCGGTCGACCAGATCACCGACGCTGACCAGCAGGTCGTCCGGCTGGATGTCGACTTCATCAAGCAGTTCGATCAGCTCGTCGAAGCAGCCATGGATGTCGCCGATGATGATTGTACGCCGCATGCGGGCGACCTATGGAGGCAGCGGTGCGGCATACAAAGGACTTTGCGCGGCAAGACGGCTCCCTTAGTTGTGAAGGTCGCCACGCATCACGCTCGCAGAAATGAGTAGTTCTGAGAGGTCGAGGATCCTCGCCGGACCGCGTCCGGTTTGCCCCTGATCTTCATTCTCATAACCTCTCGCAAAGCAGCTTTCGCACAATGCCCCTCGCGATAGGTTCTGCGACATGCCAGAGCTCGCCGAACCGGCCACCGCCGTGAACACGTGTGGACCAAACTGCTCGACCAGGCGAGGCTGGCACAGATCACCGCCGAGATGCTGCCCGGGGGAGAGGGGCCACGCGCTGCCGACACGTTGCTGATAACGGCCCACCGCCCGAGGTGAAGCGCACACCTGAACAGCTACGCCTCAGGCGCAGGAACTGGCCAGACAGCTGAACCGGACTGCTCCTGGGAGCTGATGGCGCGCTGGGGCCGTTGCCGCACGGGATGCCGGACCGTTGAGAAGCAGGTCTCCCGGAACCCGGCAACAGCTTGGATTGGAGCAGGTCCGCAAAGACGGGCGCTACACCCCGCACGAAGTCCTCGACGAACGCTCTCCACCGCCCTGGCCGACGCCTGCCTCCCCCCCCGCGGGAAGCGACCGACACGGCCGCACGCCGTCGGCGGGCCGTGACCGGTCGCGTTCACGCTGGCAGGTAGGCGTCATGCTCGGCGTAGTGAATCACCGCCTCGCACCGCTCCTGCGCACTGGGAGAGGCGCCATCGCGCCAGGCCGACCAGACCTCCAGCACGTCGCGGGCGAGCTCCACTTCCAGGAGATAGGCCAGCCCGCGGGGCGGCGCGTCCCAGCTCGCGACCACCACCGTGGAATCTGCCCTCCAGGGTGTGGCCGCGTAGATGGCAGAGTCGGTGGGCTGCTCCTCGAGGGCCATCAGCACCTCGTTCAACGACGGCATGGGGGAGAACGTATCCCCGTCGGTCTTGAGAGAGGCGGATGGACCCCGGCGGTCTTCATCTCGAACGAAACCAGCGCGGCAGCCGCTGATGAGCACGCCGAGCCACTCTTCGCCGGTACGCAACGGTCGGCCGCCCCGTGTCCATCCAGGCGACGCCCGCTTTGTGGTTGGTGACGCGGCAGGCGGCCGCGCCACCCGGGGCGGAGGCACGACTGGCTCCGTACTTCGCGGGTGACTGAATCGGCTGGTTCGGGGCCTGTGGGAGCGTCTGTTGGAGTCGTGGCCGCGTTGGTGGGGTGTGACGAAGTCTTCCCGGCCCCCGCGGCTACGGACGGTGCGTCCGCGCATGCAGTGCGTGGTCAGCGCTGCCGTGGTGGAGAGGTGTCTGGGCGCTCTGCCTATCGCTGCCGAGTTTCTGCGCCGGCTGGACGTGGCCGGGACCGTCGACCGGTTGTGCCCGGGCCGGCATCACCAGCAGCCCTCGCCGCTGGTTGTGCCGTACCACGGCGACCTGAACTCACCGTTCGGCCTCGGCAACGATCTCTTCTCGCAACCCCGCCTCAACCACGTCCGCCGGAACGTCCGCGCGGCCTTCGGCCGGCCACCGCTGCCGCAGCGTGACCTCGCCAGTCATCGTGCGCGCCTCCTACGGGTCCATGGGAACGGTGGCCGTGCCGAGGCCACGGGACCGTACGGACCTGACCCGCCACCCCTCTCATGCTCGCCGACGCGCCAGTGCGCCCCATCTGCTTTGTCGGAATCCGTCCCGTTTTTGAGGGTCCGCTTGGTCGCCGACCGGCTTGCGAGTCAGCTCGACCAGCGGCCTTGCTCAATGGCTTGATCATTACCTTGCTCATTGCCTTGTTCATACGCGCGCAACATGCCCTGAGCCGTGAACACAAGGGCTCGGCGATGTGACATCCAGCGGGCCCCGGAAACCTTGACGCCTACCAGCCAGTAAGTGACCATTCCGCTGCGGTTCGGCATTGTCGACCCCGGTTCGATTCACGGACCGTTGCGAGAAAGGTTCACGCCATGCGTCTGCGCACCCGCCTCCAGCTTCTGACCGCTGCCACCGCCGCAGCGAGCCTTGGCTTCATGGGCCTCGCCGCCACGGCTCACGCCGACGTCACCGATATCCCCCCGGCGGGAGCCAACGACTGGTCGTGCAAGCCGAGCTCGGCGCACCCCGAGCCGGTCATCCTGGTCAACGGCACGTTCAAGACCATGGCCGAGAACTGGGCCACACTGTCTCCAAAGCTCGCGGACGACGGCTACTGCGTCTTCGCCTTCAACTACGGGCATGCCGCCACCGACCCCATCCCCGACTCGGCGGCCGAGCTGCGTGACTTCGTGAACGCCGTACTCGGCTCGACGGGCGCCAAGAAGGCTGACCTCGTCGGGCACAGCCAAGGCGGGATGATGCCGCGGTACTACATCAAGTTCCTCGGCGGTGCGACCAAGGTCGACGACCTCGTCGGCATTGTGCCGTCCAACCACGGCACCTCGAACCCGCTGGCCCTGGCGGCCGGAGCCACCGTCTGCCCGTCCTGCGCGGACCAGACCACCGGCTCCGACCTGCTCAAGAAGCTCAACGCCGATCCCGAAACACCCACGGGCCCGGAGTACACGCAGCTCGCCACCAAGCACGACGAGGTCGTAGTCCCCTACACGAGCTCGTTCTTGAGCGGCCCTGCGGACCATGTCACCAACGTCCTCCTGCAGGACAAGTGCCCGCTCGACCCCACCGAGCACGACCAGGCCACGAAGGACCCGGTCGTCACGCAGTGGGTGGTGAACGCCCTGGGCCGCAAGGGCCCGGCCGACCCGGGCTTCCAGCCGCACTGCGTCGGATGAGCCGGCCGGCTCAGGTCTCCAACCCCTCGAACAGCAGCGCGACCCCGATGCGCCCCTGCCCCTGGCCTTCACCGAGTTCACCGCTGAGGTCCTGGCCTGGACGACCTGGTGGAACACCACCCACCGCCCTACCCAGATCGAAATCTTCGACCCTGCCGGCAACCACCTCGGCTCCGCCCACCTCGCCGACGCCGCCCCCCCCGAACGACTCGACGCCCTACGGCCCGCCCGCACAACCCGGGCCCGCCGCCCGCGCGAGTAGAGCAAGAAGGCACAAGCCCTGCTTGTCCTGGGATTACTGCAACATCCGTATTCGTGGCCATGGTCGCGTGTTGCGCTGGTCTGTGATGCCTTGAGGTTTTGAGAAGCTGTTGTCTTTCCGGACGTGATCGACGCGTTTCCGCTGGTTGGGGGTAGGGGGGGATCCGTGGGAGTGGTGGCCTGTCGGGTCGTTGCTCCCGGGGAGGTTGCGGATGCCATCGGTTGTTGGACTGCTGGAGCAGTACGAGCTCGCTGCCGGCGTCGAGTCGCGGGGCTGCGGGAGGAGGCTGACCGCATCCAGGCCGAGCTGGGCCGAGGCCGAGCAGGAATGGTGGGAGTGGGCGATTGCCCGCACGCGGGTCGATACGGTCCTGGCTCCAGACGACGTCACCACCCCCGAGGCGGAGGTCACCGAGGATCCGCGCGGGGAGACGGAAGCGCAGTCGGCGCCCCGGGGCGCGGCGAAGGCGAGGTCGCAGGTGCCCCTGTGGCGTCAGGAGCTGGCCTGGTCGGTGCTGTCGGTGGACTGCCAGCGCATCCTCACCGTGCTCGCAGACCGGGTCCGGCTCCATCAAGGCCCGTTGACCTGCCAGGAGATGGCTGCCGCGTTCGGTATGGACGTGGTGCCGGCGCGGGTGGAGGCACTGCGGTCGAAGGCGAAGCGCCTGGTTGCCCGCGGTTGGCTGGCTGAGCAGCAGCCGGGCCGGTTCACGCTGGCTGCGGGCGTGGCCGGGCCAGGCGGCGGGTCATGAGCGAGATCATCGACCAGTAGACCATCGCTTCGGCGCTGGCGGTGCGCCGTTCGAAGTCGCGCACCAGGCGCCGGGTGCGCATCAGGTGGGCGAAGAAGCGCTCGACGATCCACCGCTTGGGCACCACCACGAACCCCTCGACGTCATCGCTCCGTTTGATGATCGCCAGGACCAGGGCGAGCGTGGCCAGGCAGTACTCGACGAGGCTGCCGGTGTAACCGCCATCGGCCCAGACCAGAGCGAGCCGGTGATGCGCGCCTGCCACCTGCTCGAGCAGGACCTGGGCGGCGGCGTGGTCGCCGATGTCCGCACCCGTGACCACCACGCCCAGCAGCAGGCCATGGGTGTCGACCACGATGTGCCGCTTACGGCCGTTGATCAGCTTGCCTCCGCCGAACCCGCGGCTGTCACAGCCGACGACAGCGTCCGCCTTGACGGACTGCGAGTCGATCACACCCGCACTCGGCTCCACCTCGCGGCCCGCCCTCTGGCGGACCTGCCCGCGCAGCCGGTCGTGGAACTCCATGACCAGCGCGTTCTCGCGCCAGCGGCGGAAGAAGGCATAGACACGGTCCCACGGCGGGAAGTCAGCCGGCATCGCTCGCCACTTGATGCCGTTGTCGACCAGGTAGCGGATCGCATCGAGTATCGCCCGGTGGCAGTACGCCTCCGGCTGCCCTCCCCGGCCGTGCATCCAGCCCAGCACCGGCAGCAACGGCCGGACCGCTGCCCACTCTGCGTCCGCCATGTCCGTCGGATAACGCGGCAGCCGACAGCCGTTGTCGGCGGCGTTTCCGAACCGGTGAGCCAGGCAGTCACACTCCAGCATGATGGAACTGGACTGCCCGGCCATCGACACGGAACACTCGGCGCCAGGGCCTCCTGTTGCTGCTCGGTGATTCGACACCAACGAGCTGTTCAGGAGGCCCTGCTCGTTTGCACCGAACACCCCGCGACCACCCAATCGGGACTCACGTTCGACGGACATCGCTCAAGATCGGAACGACAGCTTCGTAACGTAGATGCTGGCTCCCTTCGCGAGATGGCGGCGGTTTCCTGACTGGGTCGACATTCGACTCAGCACCGTTCACGGTCGCCGTGTGCCCACGCAGGCCACCCGTGCGACCGCCTGGCTCCGGTGCGCGTGGCGTACCTGGATTCCTGGATGTCAGAGGGTGCTGACAAGATGGGGCATGACAAGCAATGAGCCGCTCAATCAGCAGCCTGTCCCCGTCCGGCAGTCACATGTACGACTTCGATCTCGTCACCCTCGACGGTCAACTGCTCGTCGTCGGCACCCCTGACGAGGACTGCCGTGCCTGCACCTGGGATCCGGGAGCAGACCGTTGGATGACGTACGAGCTCGACGCTCCGGACGAGGACGAGGGCACCGAGCTCACCTCGCTCTGTGCGGCGGTGGTGGACGGACGGATCGTCATCGGCGGTGGCGGTGAACACCAAGGCTTCGCAATGTGGGACTTGACGACTGGCAGGGTACGGCTGAGCCCACAGGAATACAGCACGAGCTCCGCGGTCAGGGCCGACTTCGGGGGGTATTCAAAATTCGTCGTGGCTTCGAACTACATGGAGGTAGAACTCTGGGACCCGTCCCTGGCCGAGCCTGACGACGACGGCAACGAGGGCGACGAGGACAAGCCGGAGCAGCCTTCACCGCACGACTCCCTGGTCAACATCAGGATGGAGTGCCAATCGAGAGCCAGTAGCGCTGCCGCGGCGGGGCTGCTGGACGGCCATCCTGTGGTGGTCGGCGGTCACCCGAGCGGAGTCGTGGCCCTATGGGATGTCCAGGGAAAGCCTCTGGCCGAGTTCGACAGCCTCGATCGCCTTGCCGGCTCCGAGGACTCGGATCGCTTCCCCGGGGCGACGCTCACTGACTTCGCCCTGGCGTCGGTAGACGGTCGTACCCAGGTCGTGGCGGCGGGCCTGCAGCGGCTCCTGGTGGGCGATCCGAGGTCCGGCGAGTGGGGAGAGGAGCTCACCGTGCCCGGTGACGAGATCGTGTGCCTCGACGCTGACACCGTGCACGGGGTCCCGGTCGCTGTCACCGGGGCCGAGGACGGCACCATCTGCGTCTGGGACCTGGCGGAACATCGGATGCTGGGCCGGCCGTTCCAGAAGTACGATGCCGAGGTGTTCGAGGTACGGCTGGCCGAGCTCCACGGTCGCCCTGTGGTCATCAGCAGTGCTAAGTGCAGTTCCGTCGACGTCTGGGAGATTCCGTCGTAGGAAGGTGGCGCTGCCCGGCCTCTGCCTCGAGCTGTCCCGTTCGCCTTCCCGGCTCAGGGGCGGTCCGTGGAACGCTGCCTCGGTGGACTGTGCGGCAGTTCCCCCGGCCGCGCCTCCAGCCCGGCACCGGCAGCAGCGACCGGACCTGGGCCCACTCCGCGTCCGTCATGTCCGAGGGATACCGCCGAACACGTTCCGGTGATCGGCCGCATTCCCGAACCGGTGAGCGACACAATCACACGTCGGTGCAGCCGAGTCCCTACGGCTCTCTCTGCCGCGTCAGCCTCCGATTTCGGTGTCCTCCAGTAGCTCGCGGGTGATGTTTTCGCTGCCGTCTTGGATGGCTGTCATGGAGGCCTGGCAGATGAGTTGAGACAGCAGCTTGAAGTAGCCGCCGGTGCGCTCATGCGGGTACTTCGCCTCGCTCGCCAGGGCGTGCGGGGAGAGGTGGTGCAGGGCGAGGTCGTCTTCGAAGCTGCGCAGGATCTTCGGCCAGGTCTCCTGGTCGCCGGCGTACAGAGGGACGGGGTCCGAGCCAGGTCACCGGCAGACGGCCGGGGTCGGACTGGGGGAGGAGCCGGTTCCACAAAAGAGCGTGGTGAGGCCGAGCTTCTCCCGCAGTTTCCCCAAGTCGGTGAGGAAGGGAAGGGGGCGAGTTGGCCGGGGTGAAGTCGCTGCAGGCCGTCGACCAAGAGTAGTTGGGGCGAGCTTCTCTCCATGACGCGCCGGACAGGCTGGGAGAGATCCGCCGGGCGCCGAGGCTGCAGCAGCTCGTCCAAGTCTTTGGGCCGGCCTCAGCCCGAGGAAGTCAACGAATTCCCAGACCCAGTTCAGTACATTCTCCGGGTCCTTAAGGGGCGGTGATGTGCACGACCGGGATACGGCTCTCGTCGTCGGGATACCGGTCTTCGACGGATCGCTGGAAATCCCTTCCGATGACCCGCAGCAGGAAGGTCTTGCCGGTGCAGGGAGGCCCGTCGATCGCCCGCTCCATGAGCCCCTCACGCCGGTCTCCGTTGGCCAGGCGTGACGTCCTCCTGGATGAGGCGGGCTGAGGGCCGGGCTTCCCGGCGGTTGACGGGACCTGAAGGCTCGGCGTGCCGCGTCGCCGGGGGCTGGTCGTTCTTCGAGACAGAGGGCTCGGTGCTGTCGTCGGTGGGCGGCGCTGGGGACTTTCCCGGCCGGCGAGAGGGAGCGACGGGTAGGCGCTGACGGCATCGACGTCGACGGATACGCCCCCGTGTAGGGGACCTTGGCGGCGGTGTGAATGTGTGTTGCTGTGGCAGTGGTTTGGATCGGCAGTGGGTTCCGGCGTGATGGGTGGTCTGCTGACCAGCATGTTGAGTGGTAGGTACTGCTGGATCTCGGCTGTCATGGAGTGACTAATTCACTGTCATGGCACGCGAGATCGGCCTATTACACCGGGTCTGTGGCTGTCATGGGGATGTCCAATCCTGTGTTCTGGGTCAGGACGGCGGGTGTGTGCAGGAGGGCATGACTGCTGATCCGTCATCTTCACCGTCGTCGCTGCCGGTGGTGGCCGAGAACTCGGCTACGACTTCTCGGGCGTGGGATCGGGCGATGGCTCGGCAGGTGGTGGTGCGTCGCCTGCTCGCACTCGATGAGGCGGGGACGCTGCAGACGGTGCATGTCCGGATCGCCGCATCGACGGCAGGGGTCAACGTACGGACGGTGTGGCGTCGGCTGGGATGTGGTGAAGGAGACGGGCCGGATCGAGCCTGCCGCACGACGTGGGGTGTTCACGTTGACGGATTCGTTGTGGGCCCAGCTGGGGGAGGTGGGCGGGAACGTGAAGGCCTTGCATCGCTGGATGGCCGAGCACACGCCGATGACGTGCTTCCCGCTCTGGACCGGGACCGACTGCCGTCGTTGACGACGCTGCACCACGCGGTGACCCGGGAACGACGTGCAGGGTGTGTCCCTTGACCTTCCCCGTCCCTGGCTACGCCCGGATGGATCCAGACCGCTATGACCGGGCGTTGGCCGAGCTGGCGTTGCCGGGCACCATCGACGAGTCCGGCCAGGCCCAGCCCGCGGTCGCCGACCCGGCCCCCGAAGGACGGCGCCGATGGTGCTGATACGCCCAGCACGTCTTCGTTCACCGAGGGCGTGCGTCTGTATGTGCCCAGCGCGCATGTCGTGGCGACGCGGCAAGTAGGGGAGGTGACCGAGGCGATCGGACACGGCCGACCGCGCCCTGATCGATGCCTTGAAGACGCCGGGTGTCCTGGTCATCGACGACGTGCAGCGCATCGCCGCGCCCGAGCTGGGCTACCTGCGCCTGCTCATCGACGCCCCTATCACCGAGACGGCGATGGTCTTGTGCGGCGCGGGCGCCGAGCGGACCCTCGCGCGTGCTCCCGCGCTGGCCTCCCGGGTGCTGATCTGACAGCAGACGCCACGCCTGGACACCGAGCAACTCCCCACCGTGCTGCGTCTGTTCCATCCGCTGTGGGACACCGCGGCCGAAGCCGGCTTGCTGCACGCTGATGCCACGTGCGCGAAGGGGAACTTCCGTACCTGGGCGAAGATCACCTCCCACGCGTACGCGGCTCTCGCCCGTAGCCCCGAGAGCGCGGTGGACCGGGCTCTGCTGTCGTGTGCTTGTTCCCGCCTCGGCCCCACCTCCTGACCAGCCACACTCCACCCCAGGCCGAAGGACCTCCCGTGACCGCGTCCACCTCCGACCACAGCGCCCCTGAGCCACCACGACCCGAACCCGTCCTGGACGCCGCGTCGTTGACCGCGCTGCGCACCCCGGCCGTACGGCGTCTGCTCGTGCTGCGCGCTCAGCGTCGTCGGCTCACCCGCGCCCACGTGCACACCAACGCCTGTTTTGGACAGGGTGGATGAGAGCCACTCGGGCAGGGGGATCGAGAGCCACGTTGCTCCATCCGTGATGGGGATGGACGCGACACAAGTCCTTGATCGGCAACGGGATTGGGAGCCACCCCGATCGGGTGACTTCTGGCTGTGGCTGTGACGGCTCGGGAGTGTTCGCGACAGCAGCGGGAGTGGAGCCGGACAGGCTGATGTTCCCGGGTCCCCTCGGGCCGCGTCCCTGACAGGCACGGCTTATGAGGACCCGGCTCCGTGTGGCCGCAGTCGACCGGGCTGCGGGGTCTGTGCCTCGTCGGCTCCGTCAGTGTGGTGCGGGTGTCGGTTCACTCCATGGTGGCGAGGTGGTCGGCGGCGCCGCCGCGCCACTCGATCAGGAAGAGTGTCGAGTCGTCGCTGGTGACCCCGCCCCGTTCCTGCTTCAGGGCGTGGGAGAGGGAGCGCACCATCGCGCGCACGCCTTCCTCGGTGTGCTCGATGCGGTTGACCCAGTCGATGAGTTGTTCCTCGCCGAACTGCTCGCCACCGGCTCCGCGCTCTTCGATGAGGCCGTCGGTGAAGCACAGCACCCGGTCGCCGCGTTGGAGTGTCTGCTCGCTGATCTTGGGCTCGTCGCCGCCGAAGCCGACCGGCAAGGTGGTCGGGGTGTGCAGTTGCTGGACGACCGCGCGATCGCGGATCAGCAGCGGCACCGGGTGGCCCGCGTTGACCCAGTGCAGCTGGCCCGTTGTGATGTTCAGGCGCATCATCTGCGCGGTGACGAAGTGGTCGGGCCCGAACTGCTCGGCGATGGCCCGGTCCATGAACGCGTAGATCTCGGCCAGGCCGATGCCGGCGCGTCGGGCGTGCCGGTAGGCGCCGATGGCGACGGTCGCCATCGTGGCGGCGTCCAGGCCGTGGCCCATCGCGTCGACAATGGCCATGTGCAGGATGTCGTCGTTGAGGGCGTAGTCGAAGCTGTCGCCGGCGACGTTGTAGGCGGGCTCGAGGATGCCAGCGACCGCGGCCTGCGGGACGGACATCGCCATCGGCGGCAGCAGGGACCACTGGATCTCCGCGGCCACGCTCATCGGTTCGCGGCGCCGGGCCAGGAAGAACTGGTCTGTGTAGTGGTGCTTGGTGACCAGCATGTCGGCGACCAGGCCGGCCAGCCTGCGCAGCAGCCGCCGGTCGTCGTCATCGATGGCGTCCAGGGTGAGGGTGAGCACGCCCACCTGGTCGCTTCCGTCCAGCAACGGCAGGAACATCCGGACGCCGTCGGCGTGCGGCACCTCGACGGGGGTCGCACGCAGGAAGGCCGTGCCGGCGTGGGAGTCACCGATCGGCTCGGGCTCACCGACGACCAGCCGCCTGCCGGGCAGCGGCACCAGATGCAGCTGCCCATAGTCCTGCAAGAGGATCGAGAGATCCCGGCCACCGATCCTGCTGACCTCCTCCGCGATCAGTGGGGCGATCAGCTGCGGCGGCATTTCGTGCGCGCGGTCCAGCAGAACCCCCAGCAGCCGCTCACCGAAGCCTTCCGACCGGTCCACCGCGCCCTTGTCCGGATGCCGCTCACCTTCCGTCATGGCCATGTCCTTTCCATCCTGCTGGCCTCATCTCGCATGACAGAGGGGTGATTCACCGGACGGTGTGGTGTTCGGCCTCTGTGGCCTGGAGTCGGTAGGACTCGGTGCCGGTCTGGATGAGGGGGCAGCGGAAGGTGATCCGGTCGGCGATGGCCGCGCAGAGCCGGAGCTCGTTGAAGATCGCCTCCCACTCGTTGAACGGGGCGTTTGTGGCGACTGCGGTCGCCTTGCGTTCCTCCCGCTCGGGAAGATCTGAAACAGCAGCTTGGCGCCCTTCTTGTCCAGGTTGAGATAGCCGAACTCGTCCAGACACAGAAGGTCGACCTTGCTGTAGCGGGCGATCACGGCGGACAGACGCTTGGCGGTGGCGGCCTCGGCGACCTCGTTCACCAGCGCGGCAGTGGTGGTGTAGCGGACCGACATGCCGGCCTCGGCGATCGCGGTGCCGATCCCGATCAGCAGGTGGCTCTTGCCGGTGCCGCTGTCACCGATCAAGACCAGGGGACGGCCCTCCTGGGCCCAGACCGGATGCTTCAACTCGCCGACAATCTCGGGCGGGACGTGGGGGTTCTTCTCGAACCGGAAGTACTCAAGCCGCTTCGGCCGGAGAAAACGCGTGGCCCGGATCAACCGCTGCTGGCGGCGAAGTTCCCGGTCGTTACGTTCGAGCTGGAGCAGATCCAGCAGGAACTGCTTGTAGGTCAGCTGCTCACGACGGGCAGTGGCGGCCACCTCGATGAACCGCTCGCGCAGAGCCGGCAGCCGCAGGTCCCGGCAAAGTTCGTCAATCGCGGCGTCCTGTGGATCGCCGGGCAGTGGCATCCTGCTGGTCGGGACCTCGGCCGCGTGCTGCTCGGTGGTGGTGGGAGTCATGCGCTGGTGCCCTTCTGCGGCTTCGTGGCCGTGCTCCTCGTGGCGGTGACCGGCTTGAGCAGCCGGTCGTACTTGCTCATGTCCGGCAGCCCGGACCGCAGGTCGGGAGGCAGCCGCTTGGTATGCAGGGAAATCACCTTCGTGCCGTCATCCCCAGTGTCCTCACCGCTGCTGCCGTCGTCCTCGTCGAGCAGATCGTCGGCCGGCTCCTCGTCCGGCTCCGCCCCGGCGTTCTCCAAGACCTTGCGGGCCTCGATGGCCACCAGATCGGTGCTGATCGCGCCGACCTTCAGCACCGTGGTCATCCCGGCGATGACCGCCTCGGCGGGCAGAGTCCGGTGCAGCAGCAACACCTCGATCAGCATCTGGGTACCCTCGCCGTTGCTGCGCTTCTGCTTGGCCGCTGACCAGAACGCTTCGTGCGTCTTGGTGAAGACCCCTTCCGCGCGGGACTGGGCCAGTGCCGCGGCCCCAGCGAATGCCCCCGGCTTGACCAGCAGGAACTCCAGGTAGTGGTCAAGGATGTCGTGCGAGGTGTAACGACGCGTCAGCCGCGGATGGCGGGCGACGACCTTCCGCCCGTCGAAGATCCACACCTCGTTCGCCTTCAGCTTCACCCGCACCTTGGTGCCGATGAACCGTGCCGGCACCGAGTAAAAACTCTGGCGGACGGTGACCCGGCCGTTGCGGTGAACCACCGGCGTCAGGTCGATCCCGGTGTCGTGCTCATCCGCCGGCAGCGGCCCAAGCAACGGCCGCTCCTGCTCGAAGTCGAAGCCGACCGAGGCGGGCCGACCATGGATGTGGCGGGCGTCCTCCTCGGCATCGATCCCCGCCAGGCGCTCGTTCAGCTCCGCCAGCGACTCCACCTCTGGCGGCGGGCCCAGATGCCGCCGCCTAAACCGGCCGCCCTCGTGCTCCACTCCGCCCTTCTCATGGGCGCCGGCCTCTCCCGTGGGGCAGTAGAAGGGCGAAAAACCGTACCAAGATCGAAAAGCGGTCCATCGTGCCGACTCAGTTCGGAAACGGCCGAACAACACCTGCGTCACCGCAGGCTTGAGGTTGTCATACCGGATGTGGACCGTGGGCACCCCGCCGAGCACGGTCAAGGCATCCACATGCCCTTCCAGGAAGGCTCCCTGCGAGGGTGTGGCGTAGACGCGGTGGACGGCCTTGCCCGAGTACGGCATCCGCAGGGTGAACAGCATGCACTTGCGCCGCTGCCCGGCCAGGTCCACCCACACGTCCGCGAAGTCGACCTCGGCCTCTTCCCCGGGCTGTTTCGCCTGTGGCACCGTGCCCTCCAGGAACCGCCTCCCCTCACGGGCCTCCAACTCGACCTCGGGTCGGCGCCGGCGCCCATAGTCGCGGATCGGGGAGTACGACGCCTGCTCGAAGTCCCGCTCGGCCGCGAGCCGCTGCACGATGCGGCTGGTCGTATGCCGCTGCTTGCGGGGTGCCTGGGTGTCCTCCCGCAGCATTTCGTCGATGAAGCCCTTCACCGGATGAAGCCCTTCACCGGCTTCAGCACACTGACCCTGGGCGGAGGCGGCTTCCGCACCGGTGGCACCGGATGGCTGAGGGCCTTGACGACAGTCTTGCGCGAGACCCGGTACCGCTGGGCCAGCGTCCGCTGCGACACCGAGGAATCCGGTCGGCGGTCCCGGCGGATCCTCTCGAAAATCCACTCACGCGATCTGTACATGAAAAGGTCTCCTGACACGACCTTGATCAACGCGCACAGCGTGACCGGCTAAACGGCCCAAGACCCCCATTACGCTGAAAGCGGCATGTCACACACCATCAGACCGAGTGGTCCCCATTCTCGTTGCCCGGACCGTGGTGCCCAATCTCACTGCCCAAGTGGTCCCCCTACGCCCTGTCGAAAACACCCCATCACGCCACCAGCCGGTGTAGGCAGGGCCGCCGGGCCGGAAGCGGCATGTCAGCCGGTAGAGCGGCGTCGGTGAGACAGTACTTTCCTCAGCGACAGGATCCACTGTGTGACTGTAAGCCTGACCAGACCCGGCGATGCCGGACAGGGGCCAGCCAACGTCAGCCTCCGGCGTATTCCGTGCCCTTGAATTTGTAGGGCCAGGTGGTGTCCCCTGCGATGCTGATGGGTGATCCGTCGGCCGGCACCTTCAGCACGGTCATCAGCATGGTGGTCTGGGTGAAGGTGTTCCACCGGGTGTTCCCGGTGTTGTCCCAGCCAGGCATCCTCATCTCGGTCCACTGCCCCGGCCCCATGTCGACGGTCAGCTTCTTCTCACCGGTACACGCGACGAGCGCTCCGCCGTCCTGGGTTCGCCAGGCAGGACCGATCGGCGTGCGCTGCACCGTCACCTCCCCCTTCACCGACTTGGGGTCGCCGAGCTGCTTGCGCACCGTCTTTGTGTCCCCGAAGGCGTGCCGGAACTTCTTGATCTGTGAGGACCAGTGCCGATCGTTGCCGGTGTCTTTGCGGGAGACGTAGTCGATGAACGCCTTGCATGCCTTGCCCGGTTGCACGGTCAGGTCTGCATTCATGGGGACGGTTGGTACCGCACCGTGCTTGTCCGCGGCCACCTTGGGCAGATCCTTCTTTCCCTGGGGATCAACCGTGAAGGCAGTCCGCCACGCACCGTTCCTAGGAGGTGCGGCGCCGGCAGAAGGAGGCCATCGACGCGGCGGTCTTCGCGCTGGAGACCCCGCCCGGCGGTATCCCCGAGCAGGGTCTGCGTACGCCGGTGATCGCCGCGCCGGGGTCGGGCAAGACCCTCATCGCCTACGAGGCCGCGCGCCGTCTGGAGCCCCGCGGCCGGGTGCTGGTGCTGGTGCCTACCTTGAATCTGCTGACGCAGACGGTGGCCAAGTGGCGGCAGTACGGCATGCGCGGCAATGCGGTGGCGGTCTGCTCCCTGGACCGCGACCCGGAGGTGCGCGCCTACCTCGCCGAAGAGTTGGATGTGCGGTGCACGACCAACCCGCTCCGACTCGCGCTGTGGGCCGGCACCGGGCCGGTGACCATCTTCGCCACCTACGCCTCCCTTGTCGGCAACCCCGGCCGTCGCAGTGCCGATGAGGACGAGGAGGACGTGGAGGCGTCGAGGAGCGGGCAGTCGCGGGTGTGCTGGAGCGGGCGCTGGCCGGGGCGTTCGGGCAGCAGCTGGACGGGTTCGGCCTGGCCATCGTGGACGAGGCCCACCGCACCGCAGGTTTGGCGACCAAGCCGTGGGCAATCGTCCACGACAACGCCCGCATCCCGGCCGACCGGCGCCTGTACATGACCGCCACACCCCGCATCTATGAAGGTGACGACACCGGGGGCGAGGTGCTGGTGGCCTCGATGGACGACGAGGCGGTCTACGGTAAGCCCGCCTTCACCTACCCCCTGGGCCAGGCCATCGAGGAGGGAGTGCTTGCCTCTTTCGAGATCGACGTGCTGGAGATCCGCGACCCGGCACCTCCCGGCGATGACGCCACGCTCGAGGAGCGGCGCGGGATGCGGCTGGGCGCGATCCGCGCCGCCACCTCGCCCACATGGAAACCGCCGGCGTCGTCAGCCTCCTCAGCTTCCACGCACGCCCCCAGGAGGCGCTCTCCTTCGCCCGCGGTCTCCCGGACGCTGCCGATGAGCTGCGTGCGGCCGGGCGGTTTCCGGGTGAGGTGTGGGGGGAGTGGCTGTGCGGCCTCCACCCGGCCTCCCACCAGCGCGCCACACTCGACCAGTTCGCCAACGGCATCGACGCCGAGGGCCGCAAGACGGAGTTCCGCATCCTGTCCACCTGCCGCCTGCTGGGCGAGGGCACCGACATCACGGGACGGTGTGGCCTCGACGGCGTCCTGTTCGCCGACGTACGCAGCTCACCCGTCGACATCGTGCAGGCCGTCGGCCGCGCCCTGCGCCAGAAGCCCCACGAGGGCAAGGTGGCCCGCCTGGTCGTGCCCGTCCTCCTGGCCGCCGAGGACGAGGGCCGGGACATGGCCGCCACCGCCGCCTTTGAACCCCTGGTGACCGTCCTGCGCGCGCTGCGCTCTTTCGACCCGCGCATCGTTGAGCACCTGGCGCTGCGACCGGCCGGGCGCAGCGGCACACCGGAGGACGTCCTTGCCGCCGATCCGGCCGGAGACCCCCGACAGACCGAAACTTCCCCCGAGGGCGGTGAGTCGGCCGAAGAGGACCACGACCAGGAGGAGAAGCCCGACGGCCATGAGCACGGGGCCGAGCTGGCGCTGCTGCACTTCTCCCGCCGCCCCCGCGAAGCGGAGGAGATCGCACGGCTGGTGCGCACCCGCGTCCTGCGCCCGGAGGCCACCGCCTGGCTCACCGGCCTGGAAGCCGTCCGCGCCTTCGCGGCTGAGCACGGACTCGCCAACGTGCCTTACACCGCCACCGTCGACCTGGGCGACCACAAGGTGGCCTGTCCGGTCGGCCAGTGGGCGGCCGAACAGCGCCGCGCCTGGCGACGGGGCGACCTGGCGGACTGGCGCACCGAGCTGCTGGCCGAGGAAGGGTTCGTCTTCGCCCCACGCGACCAGGCGTTCACGGAGTTCCTGGACGTGTGCACGCTCTACTTCGCCGAGCACCACACCCTCGCTGCACCAAGGGACGCCGTCGTGGCCGGTGTGGCGGTGGGGGAGCGGCTGCACCAGGGCCGAAAGCCCGGAGGGCTGGGTAAGAAGACCAAGCGTGCGAAGAGCCGGCGTGAGCGGCTGGAGGCCATCGACCCGGACTGGAACCCGGCCTGGTCGCTCTCCTGGCAACGGCACTACGCGAAAGCCCGCTGGCTCCTGTCCCAAGGGGCGACCCTCACCGAACTCCAGCCCGGCGTCAGCCTCGGCGGCGACGACATCGGCGCCTGGCTGGCCGAACAGCCAGCGGCCTGGCACACCTTTGAAGAGGGCCAGCAGCAGCGCCTCGCCGAACTGGGCATCCAGCCGGCCCTCACGGCGGCGGTCCCTGCCGCCCAGGCGGTGCCCGCGGGGGCAACCCGGTGGGAATTGAACCTGGCCGCGGCCCGTCAATTCAAAAACCGCGAAGGCCACCTACGCGTCCCACGCGGCCACACCGAAATCATCACCGACACCGACGGGCACGAACACCACATCCGGCTGGGCGTCTTCCGCAGTAACACTCGCAGCCAGCACAAGAAGCAGAAACTCTCCCCCGACCACTCCCGCGAAGCACATGAAGTCGGCCTACTCAACTGACCTCTCCGTGACCAGCTCCGCAAACGCATCCGCCGGGAGATGGGCCGGGCCCCGGGGCGGTCGCCACCGTCATCAACTCCCAGTCCGTGAAGGCCGCGGAGACCGTCGGAAAGGACTCGCGCGGCTACGACGGCGCGAAGAAAATCAACGGCCGCAAGCGGCACCTGGTCGTGGACACCAAGGGGCTGCCGCTGTTCGTCCTGGTCACTCCGGCCGATATGACGACCGTGAAGCGGCGAAGGAAGTGCTGTTCAGGCTGCGGCTGATGCACCCGGAGATCACGATCGTCTGGGCGGACTCCGGCTATGCCGGACAGCTGGTGACCTGGGCGAAGAAGCACCTGGACCTGACGCTCAAGACGGTCAGCCGCCCCAAGGACGCCACCGGGTTCGTCATCCTGCCCCGCCGCTGGGTTGTCGAACGGTCCCTGGCTTGGATCATGCACGCCCGCCGACACGCACGCGACTACGAACGGCTCATCCAACACTCGGAGTCGCTCATCACCTGGGCAGCCATCACGCTCATGACCAGGCGAATCACTCGCCGAAGCTCCCGTCCAAGCGGACAACCGGACTCTTGCGAAGCGCAACAGGACTGATCAATACGGCTGTGGCGGTCACCACCGCCACTCAGAGGCCACCCGATTCCTCGGGCCGAGTTGATGTCGTACTCGGTCGGCATGACCATCACCGACGTCATCCACTTCGAACGAGCAGAAAGGGTCCGTCAGCAAGCTGACGGACCCTTATACAGGATCGAGGCTTAGAAGGCCTTCGTCATGATCCCTGCGGTCTCCTCAGTATGTCTCCGGGGGCACCAAACGGTAGAGAGCCCGCTGGACTTCCAGACCCCTGCCCGGAGCGTCACTCGTTCACTTTCAGATACCCCCCCTTAAAGCCGCTGTAGTCGGCCCAGACGCGATGGCGCCCCGTGTCTTCGATGCCGGTCCACCACTCGAAACTCCATACTGTCTGAGAGTGCGCGTTGTCTGCCGGTTCAGCCGAGATCCACTCATCGACCACACCGTTGTCGAGGTCGGTGCCGGGGATGTAGTTCTCGTGCCAGGCGCTGCCGGGGTAGACCTTGTCGGTGTCCTTTCCAGTGACGTGATAGTCAGTCTTGACCGTGACCTTGGTAGCCTTGACTCCGAGATACTTGACCGTCACTGAGTGTGTGGCCCACAGGGTTCCGAGCGTCCGGCGTCCGCCTGGCTGGTTCGACGCGCTGCTGTTGCTCTGGCCCTCGATGACGACATCTCCGTTCGCCCGCTCGGACCGGAACGACCCTGTCCCATCAAGTGCCTTGGTGAATGCTCTGGCGTGGCTCGGGTCGTTGATGTAGTCGAGGAACTTCTCCTGCTTCTTCGCAGGAAGCGCCTTGAACTGTTTTTCCACCCTGGAAGCACTGGCGTCCCCGGAGGCCGCCTTCGACCTGAGCCAGGCGACATACGCCTCCGGGCTGGCGCTGTCTGCCGGGCGGCCGTCAGCCGTTTCGGCGGATGACGCGGACGTGGCCCCATTCGGGGCTTCCTCAGCGCTGGCCGCCGTGGCGGTAAGTGGCGCCAGGATGGCGGCCGCAGCGGTGGTGACGGCGATCTGGTTGAACTTGCGTCTCGTGGTGCTGGTCATCTTCACGCGATCCTCCACTTCGGTCCCGCGAACACGAGCTGTCCGCGATGTCGAGCCGGTCCATGACCTGCTCTTATGTCGACTCTCGCAACGACGCAGCGTTGTCTGTAAGGCCACTTCAAGGGGATAGACAAAGGGAGTTGGGGCAGAGGCTGCAGGGGCGGCTCTGGCGCCTTCTTCGACCTGTTGGGGAACCGTGCCGATCCGTGACTGTGCCGTCGTAGCCGTTGAGGGCACGCAGGCCGAACGAAGTCGCGTCATCCCACAGCGACTTCACGCGCAGCTCGCGCGCACGGGGGACGGGCGCGGCACCGTGGACGCAGGCGGGTTCGTCACTTCCCCCGTGGTGGCGGACCATGCCTGTCCACGTGGCCGACGGCAGCGGCGCATGCCGTGACCGTGGCAGATTTCATGCCAGGACAACGACTGGGCTGCAGACTCGGTGCCGTCGGGGCCGCACCTTCGAATCCGAGGTTCTGACACAGCTTCCAATGGCCATCGCGGGCTCGGGCCTGATGACGCCGCTGCCAGTAGGACCAGCGGAATCGGTGGGCTGAGTCGTGAACGGGTCGGACGGCCAAGGCGGTGAAAAAGTGCTGGATCTCGTTGCAGGTCAGCGGGATCAGTTGGTCAGGTGCCGGGTGCTGGGCGTGCTCGTCGGCGCGGACGGCGGTGAGGAAGGCGTGCGCGAGCATGGCGAGGGTGACCCACCGCTGCCAGGAGGTCCGCCGTCTGACCTGGTGTTCGTCCAGTCCGGCCAGGCCCTTTCCGGACTGGAAGGTCTCTCCTCCACCCGCCATCGTGATCCCGCGACCCGTACCAGCGTGGCCAAGGGCACCCGGCGCCGTAAGGCTGGGTCCGGGTGAGCAGGCAGTCGGCACGTGCCAACGCGGCGCGGAGTTCAAAGAGCGTTCTATCCTGGTGCGGGTGTTTGGTAAGAGGGCTGTCTGACCTGCCGGGCAGGCTGTGTGACCGTTGGTGGGGCCGGGCGGTTCAATGTGGGGATGAACGATTCTCTGTGGGGTCAACTCTCGGCCGAGGACCAGCGGGAGGTGGACCGACTGGTCGCTGCGGGTCGCAACATTCAGGCCATCGCGCTGATGCGTGAGCGTGCCGGCCCGCCGCGGCCACATCTCCATGACTGCGTTGACCTCCTGGAACAACGCGCCAATGTCCCGCAATAACTAGTGCTGTGACCGGGAAGGTTCACCGGGTCTCGTAGAGTCTGGTCTGTGTCAGTTGACCAGGGGCAAAGTCCGCGGCCGATCGACGAGTGCCGGGGCGTTCAGGATGTCCTGGACCAGATCCGGCTGCGTCCTTCCATGTGGGTTCCCCAGAGGGGCTTGCGGGACTTGCAGAACATCTTGATCGGCTATGCCACGGCTTTGTCTGTTCACGGGATCGACGAGCCGTTCGCCCTGTCGCCCGGTGGTCCATTCGCCGAGTGGTTGCGCGCTCGTCGAGGTTGGTCAATGTCTTGTGGCTGGGCCGACGCCATCGAGCGGCATGCCGATGGAGAGGACCCGCTGACGATGTTCTTCCGTCTGTTGGACGAATACCGGGCCGCATGCGGGTCTGAGCCCTGATCCGTCCGCTGTCGGAGCTGACCGGTTCCGGGATCAGGCTGCGGTTGCCGTGGCCCGTCCGCCCCAGGGGATGCCCTTCTCGCCGCGGATGCGGGCGCGTTCCCTGCGTCGGGCAGCGAGGACATTGGGGTGGCGGGCGTTGGAGTTGCGCCAGCGCAGGTAGCGGTGCAGTCCTTAAGCACCCCAGGGCCGCAGAACAGACACTCAGGCGGGTGCGGGGCTGTCAGTGCCGGCTGTCACGATGTCGGTCATGAAGACCAAGCACGTGGCTGGACACGAAGTTGACGACTGGCAGATCGACACGGTGCTGGAGCGCATGAGCGATGCCGCCGACCGGTATTGGGAGGGGATTCGCGACGGCGCTCTTCCGCTGCGGCCCACCCTGGCCCGGATGAGCGCCGATTTCGTGGACTACTACGCTGCCCGAGCGGCACGCGACGCACTGTTCCGCACTCACGATGCCCGCGCTGATCTGTGCGACGCGGCACGATGCGCGATGGGAGTGCTGGACCTGGGCGTCTATCCCGGCGGCGACTGGTCGGTGCGGATCGACTTCCTGGGGGAGACGCTCAGCAACCAGGACATCTCCTACGACGAAAGCCTCCAGCCGCCGCACCCGACGACCGCACGAACGTGGCTCGACGCCTTCGAACTGTGCCTCATCAGTGGCCACATCTGGCAGTGGCGCGACGCCATCGGGCTGGTACTGCGCGAAGACAGCGCGAAGGAGATCCGGACCGGAGTGCCGTACGCACAGCAGAAGTCGGTCTCCCGCCCCGCTGATCTGGCGCAGATGAACGCCCTGTCCGGCTATCTGGCACCCGCCCGCGGGCACCTGCCCCGGGACTGGCCGACCATACCCCTGCACAAGCCCGCTATTGACGAGCGCCTGGACGCCGCATTGGACCTGGACGCGGCCGGGCCCCTGACAGCCGACCAGACGCTCCTGCGTGTGCTGCTCAAGGACGATCAAGCCGGTTTCGAAGAGGCGCTGCACGAGCGCCTGGTGGCCTACCGGGCGAGCGTAGGCGAGGACCCCGCACCGGCGAGCCTGCTGCCGATCGGCACCATCACACTCGCCGTCCTGGCAGTGCAGGCCCACGGCTGGGACCTGGCCGTCGAGTCGGACTATCTGTTCCCGTCCATGCTGCGCGCGCCCGAGGGGGCGGGAACGGAGACCAACAACCTCGGCGGGTGGGTCGCGAAGTAGCTCATCGGGCTTGGAGCCGGCATCCCGGGGGCTTGCCGGCTACGGGAGGCCCCGGTCTCCGGCGTCCAGCTTGCTGGTACGTAGCGCTGTACCGGAATGGATACTTTCACGCGTACGCCGACAGCAAGTCGCTCAGCACAGTGCGAGCAGCAAACCAGTCGCCGTGCCGCTGGAGGATGTGGTGTCGGTGTCGCCCTGCGCGTCGCGTGGTCTGCCGTGTGTGGTCAGCTGCTGTCGCCCGGACAGGCCCGGGGACGGCCTGGAGGCGAGCGATCCGCCCGGGCGGAGTCGCAGATGTCCTCAAGTGTGGGATGCCCGGTCCCGCACCATGCGTTTCTCGGTGTCCGTGCAGGCTTTCCTCCACGGCTGCCGCCCGGAGGCAGCCGGAGCAGGAACCTCATGCCGCACACGACCGACAAGCGGATCAGCAAGGAACTCGCGAGCCTTCTGTACCTGGGGCGACTCCAGACCAAGGGCGGTCGCCCCACCCTGGATCCCATCGACCGCGGGCAACTCGCCTTCCAGGCCCTCCTCTTCGAGTGCCTGATGAGCAACCACGAGCACCCGCACCCCCTGGAACAGCCGCGCAAGAGCGCGATGGCCAGCATCAGCGGCTACCTGAACGCCATCTGCCACCAGCCCGGCCATCTGGAGATCCACACCAACACGGCCTGCCGCATCCTGCCCTTCCTCCACGAAGACCACGGCGTGTGTGGCATCCCGGGCCTCCGGATGATCGACCTCACCTGCCGGCGGGTGCGCCTGGCCCACCTCCCCACAGGGGCGCGCCTCGACCTCGTGGACGCGCAGCGCCGGCACGGCATGGATATCGCACGCATGGTCTTCCGGCAGGAGACCAGTTGGCATCAAAAAGACGAGCGCTCGCCGCTGTGGCAGCACAACGGCCTCACCGACGAAGAAGCCGCGCACCAGGCGTGCTGGACGTACACCGCCAGCACACCGCTGCGCAGCGCCCTCCTGATGCGCTCCATGCCGCTGTGGTACCGCTTCGACGTCAGCCCTGCCTGGGTCACTGGCCACCCCACCCGCCCGGACCGGCTCGTCTGGGACGCCCACTCCGACACTGAACACGCTCAGGTGGTCGAGCTGCTGACGCGTTCCGCGGCCCGCAGCCCAGGAGCCGTCTATCGCGAGAAAACGCCCTGCTCAGGGACTCTTCAGCTCGGCTCCGGCAGCGCGCAGCTGATCAGCAACTGCTAGGGCCCTCAGCCATCGGCCTTGTGTCCGGGGTGCTGTCCTAGTGCAGGTCCAGGTAGCAGCGCAGCCGGACACCAGGCTGGCCGGGGTCATGGGTGATGCGGGTCGGCGGTCGCGGTGGCCCACCGAGAGGCCAGCGCCTGATGGAAGGCGAAAGCGGTGCGGTCATCGGCGGCCGCGATGTCGACGACGACCAGCCCGGGTTCTGCCAGGTGCATCTCGTTGATCGGCTCCATGTCCGCCACGACGCGCTGACCGCTGGCAGGGTTCGCCGTCACACGGAGCTTCACCCGGACAGGGTGCCTCCCTGCGAAAGAGCGGTGGCACGACTCCGATCGTGCCACCGCCAGCACCTCAGCGCTCGGCCTGCTTGCGCAGGAAGCGGCGCTCCTTGATCCGTCGACGTATCTGCCACCAGCGGGCGGTGTAGGCAAGGTCTTCCCGGCAGACGTCCAAGAACGCATCACGGGCGGCCACCACAGCATCGGCCTGCTGCTGGAAGCGGTCGGCGCTCTTCGCGTTCAGGTCCAGGTCGCCGGTCGCGGCAACAAGGGTCTCCGCCGCGGCGATGACCTGCACGCTGCCGCACAGCCGCACGCTCTGCAGTGCGCCGGTGAGCTCCCACGCCTGGGGCAACTGGTCCAGCAACACCTTGTTGGCCGCCTGTCCGGCCTCACACCGGACGTGGGTGAACTGGTAGGCGTAGCCGAACGAGCGGGCGGAGGCGTCCAGCAGCCGTCGGTACGCCCCCGCGCGGTCCTCGTTGCTGCCCAGCCGGGGCACGGCCCGCGGGCCGGTACCGTCCGACCAGAGCGCTGGCCACGCTGCCCGTGGCCTTGATGCACCTTCTTCTGCGCCGGCAACCTCGACAACATCCCGATGAAGAATTCGCCCGGCTCTATCCCGTGCGGGACGAAGCCGAACAGCCGTCCCGGCCCTGCTCCCGTTGCGGGGTACCGAGCTGCTGTTGCTCTGGCCCGGCCCGCTGATGACCGATGTCTGGACGGAACTGGGGTCTCAGTAGTACTCGCCGAAAAAACAACGGAGTGGCCCCTGATCTGGAGCTTTGATCTCTTTTGGTCCTCGGGGAGTCTCGGAACCGATCATGGCGGTGGACTCCCCGGCCCTGTTCTCGTATAGGGGGATCGAACTGGCAAGCTCAAAAGGGGCCACGGGATGATCTTGGTACTGGTCGAGGGACGCGGTTCGCGTACTCGCGGCGCCTTGCGCTGTGCGGGAATCGCCGCGAAGCCGGCGACCTTGCCGGGCATGTCGAGGGTGACCGGCAGCTCCGGGGCTGGGGTGTCCTGGTGGGTGGCTGCGGTGTGCTCGGGCATGAGGTCGGCGACGGCCGTACGTACGGCGCCGCGGCTGACGCCGTGCTCGCGGGCGAGGGCGGCGATCGAGCGGCCTTCGAGGTACGCGCGGTACGGACGGCGTCGGTCTTCGCTGCGGTGATGGCCGGGCGTCGGCCGCCCTTGTGGCCCTTGGCCTCGGCGGCCCGTAGCCCGTCGTACGTCAGCTCGCGCTGAAGGTCGCGTTGGAGTTCGCCGGCCGCGGCGAGGGTCTGCACCATGAACTTCACGGTGGACAGCAGCTCTCCGGTGCGCGGGGGGCGGGCGGTGAGGTCCATCGCGGCGAATGCGCCGTCGTGGATGCGCAGGGCGAGGCGGCCGCGGTGCAGGACGTTGAGCACGTCGAGGATGTGCCCGGTGCCGCGCACGAGGCGGAACATCTCGTAGATGTGCACGGTGTCGCCCGGCCGCCCGTAGGTGAGCAGCTCGCCGAACTTCGGTCGTTCCAGCGGGTGGAGGCGGCTGGAGGTGCCGACGTCCTGCTCGAAGACGACCGGGTCCTCGATCCCGGCCTCGGCGAGGACGAGGTTCTGACGGTCGGTCGACTGCTGGTCGGCCGGCACTCGCTTGTAGACGAGATTGGCCACCCTGAGACTGAGCGGCTGAGCTGGCCCTTTAGTGCTTGAGTTGGCCCGGCTGAGCGTCGGGGTTGGCGCGCAGGTGCGACTTTTCGAGGTGGGCGACACCTGATCGAGGAGACTGCACCGGCAGCCGTGGAGCACCGAAACATGGGTGCGGTGGCTCGGGGTGACCAGCGAGGACGCCCCGAGCCGCGGGGGGGGGGGGGGGGCAACCGGGCCGAGCCGCCCGTGCAGGTGTCAACCAAGACGGCCACTTGGTGTCAACCACCGCTACCAACACGCAGGGCGTACGAGGTCAGCGCGCCGAGCAGGTGTCATCTATCCCGAATTGTCGCAGTACGTCCTCGCCAATGCCGAGGGGCCTTGGCGGGGCTTCGCTCACGGGTCGCGAGGTGAGGCGTGAGATGCCGTCGTGCTTGCAGATGACGTGGCGGAAGGTGCTGGGATGTACCTCATGAACGCAAATCGTTTCCGCGATAGGCCGCTGTCCATCGGTGAAGTCGCCGAGCTGACCTCCCTCACCCCCAGGACCATCCGCTACTACCACGAGATCGGTCTGGTGCCCGAGCCTGACCGGGATGGCGCGGGCAATCGGTCCTACCGCATGGAGGAGATCATCCGGCTGCTGTGGGTCCAGCGAATGACCGCGGCCGGGCTGAGCCTGGAGGCTGTCCGCGAGGCCGCTGAAGCCACCGACGACCAGCAGATTCAGACACTTCTGACCGAGCTGGACCGGATCCTGGCGGCCAAGGAGGAGCGGCTGAGGCAGCAGCGAGCGGTGGTGGCCAGGCTCCGCGAGTTCGGCAGCATCACAGGACTGTTCACCCCCGAGGTCGCCGCCGCCTACAAGGCAGCCGGCCTTGAGGCCCCCAGCAAAGAGGACCAGGAGTTCATACTGCTGCTGGAGGCGACCCACGGCACCGGCGCCGCGCTGGACATGGTGCGGGCCGAAGCCTTCCTGGAGAGCCGGCCCGACCTCAAGGCAGAAGGCATGCGGCTGGCCTCGCAGTTCGAGGAACTCGCTGACGCTGACGTCGACGACCCCCGCGTCGAGCAGTACGCCCAGGAGATGGCGGCGTACAACACAGCGGTGGAAGCCGCGGAGACGGAAGCCGGAGTGCACCAGCCGGAGCCAGACCTCAGTGAGGCCGACCAGCGCGGGATCATGCTCGGAGCCCAGGCAATGGGTGCTGCGACTGCCCAGCCATCGCCGGCCCAGGCCCGCGCCATGGAGCGATACCTGGACCTGACGATGGCCGACTACTTCGAGGAGAACGGCCGTTCGGGAGCCGAGCAGCCCAAGACCGGGTGCCGCTCAGCTGGTCGCGGCGCCGGCGGGCTGTAAGCCGCGGGGTGGTCCTCTCGTCGTACGAAACGGAGGGGCAACCGGGGGCCTCGACTCCAGCCGGGCCGCAATTGCCGGATCGATGACGTACGGCTACAGCAAGATCATCTAACCCGCAGCTGCGAAGGCTCCATGCAACAGCACAGCCCTCACGTACGGCGCTCGCACCGCACCACTTCAGCGAAACGGGTACCAATCTGGCCCAACCGCCACCCTGCCCATGCGGCAAGTCGGGATAGATGGCACCCGCTCGGCGCGCTGACCTCGTACGCCCTGCGTGTTGGTCGCGGTGGTTGACACCTGTACGGGCGGCTCGGCCCGATTGCCCCGCGGCTCGGGGCGTCCTCGCTGGTCACTCGAGCCACCGAACCCATGTTTCGGTGCTCCACGGCTTCCGGTGCTCCTCGATCAGGTGTCGTCGCCTATCTCGAAAAGTCGCACCTGCGCGCCAACCCCGACGCTCAGCCGGGCCGGCACCCCCGATTCTTTTCCACTCCCCCGCCCTCTTTCTTCCTGGAGAAACTGCGTTGACCAGTACCCCACCGGCCCCAGGCCGCCGCCACGCCACCTGATCGCCCCCGCGACCCAACTGTGGGCGAGTGCGCCCCTGGCCGCCGCAGCCGTCCACGACCCGATCAGCCAAGCCCCACGGTCAGGAAGAGGTGCCGGTCTCTCTCTGGCCGGCCCACACCCTCCTCCACACCGCACCCGGCCTCCTGGAAGCCGCACCTGCCCAGGACGACGCCCGCTGGCTGCCAGGCCCGCGACCACGAACAGCGCTCCCTACGGACTGTGGCGAGGTCGTGGGTGTCGTTGGGGAACGTCATCGCGTCTGTCGTGGGCATGGTGGCTCCCGTCAGGCGCGGGAAAGGTCGGTGCCTTGCGGGGCTTGGTAGCAGGGCGAGATGAGGGTGACGTCCATCTGTGGCTTGAGGTCACTTGAGCGTGTCTTCAGTGCCTCGATCACCACGTGGTGCCCGGAGGTAGTGTGTACCGCCTTGATCTCCGGATTGCGGAACATGCTGTTCATAGGCCCGTCCTTGGTGATACGCCACCCCATTTCGGGCAGTCGGGAGCGCAGGTTCTCCATGGCGGTGTCGAAATCGTCCGCGTCGGCTCGCCACAGCGCCCAGGGATGGTCCACTCTGTAGTAAGTGGTGAAATCCGGGTCGATGGCGCCACACGGTCCGGCGGCTGCAGGAATGTGACTTGGGGTGCTAGGGATGCCCATGGCATCCACCAGCCGGGACGACATCCGGTTGACCTCGTCCTCTGCCTGGCGCACCGAGCGCACCTCGGGTGCGTATCCGAGGATCTTGCGTACCTTCGACGGCTTGGCGACCCGCCCGGGCCCAGTGTTGCCCATGATCGAGCGTCCCCTCAGTGGAATCAGGATCAGCAGGGTGGCTGCAACGACCGTCGTGCTGAAGGGTGTAGCTCTTCTGCAGGGACGGGCTGATCTGGGAGAACGACCATGGCATGATGCGGCCATGACAGGAAGAGACCGCGAGGCCGGGCGTCGTGCCGTCGACGGGCTGATAGTGCGCACCGGACGCAAAGATGATCTTCCCGAGCTGGTGCGGATCTACAACCACTATGTCACTCACTCGATCATCACTTTCGATACCCAACCGGTCACGGTAGAGAGCCGCTTGCAGTGGTTCGAGAGATTCTCCGACACGGGCCCGCACCAGCTGTTTGTGGCCACTACCGGCGATCGGGTACTCGGGTGCGCCTCAAGCAGTCCCTACCGGACGCATCCGGCCTTCGATCAAACGGTGGAACTGGGCGTCTACGTGGATCCCGATGTGCGGGCCGCTGGGATTGGTTCGGCGCTGTACCGCACCCTCATCGATACGCTGCGCTCGCAGCCGGTCCATGTCGCGCTGGCTGGGATCGCACTTCCCAATGATGCTTCGGTGGCTCTGCACCGTAAGTTCGGCTTCACCGACGTGGGCACCTTCGACGAGTACGCCACGAAGAACGGCGGTTACATCAGCTCGGTCTGGATGCAACTGCGCCTGCCCCCTTTGGGCTGACCCTGGAGGGGTACTCCAGATCGTGCGGCGGTGTGGCTTTGACCTCAGGGCCGGTCGCACCAGGAGATCGCAGCGATCCGCCAGCCATCCGGGGTGAGTACGAACTGCATCGTCTTCGTCCCGCCGCCCTCGAAGGGCACTCCGTCGAGGATCCCGGATTTCCGGTACTCGCTGAACCGCGATGCGATGGCGCCGACGGTCTCGGTGCGCTCCGCAGCCTCCCACTCGTTGAAGTTCACCAGTCGGCCCTCGGCCAGTAGTCGTTGGCGTGGCTCGATGAATTCCTCCATGGTGTACACCGTGAACTCCGGCCCTGCCTTGATGAGGACGCCCCCAGGCACTACCAGTCGGCAGACCCGATCCACATCTGCCGCCTTGCCGCGCCCCTGTTGTCGAACGCACTGAAGAACTCGGCGGCGACGCTGCCGCCTTCGCGCCGTCGACCGGGCCGCCATCGTCGCTGCCACCGCGATGGGCAGTTCTCGCCGCCTCCGGCGATTCGTGCTGCCCTTCGCGTCACCCACCGGACCGCCGGCAAGGGCGGACCACCGTCGCCGGTCGGCACGAGGCCGCCGTCCAGCTGCTGAAGGAATCGGTCAGCGGGTCATGCGTGGCTGAGGATCTCCAGCAGGGCCGCGCACTCCGCGAGGACCTGGGTGGTGAGCGCCGCCTGCCGCACCCGTGCGACGGGCGCGGCCAGGGCGATGAGACAGGCAACGGTGCCGAGGCCGAGGCCCCAGGTGAACAGCCAATCGGGCAGTCCCGGCTCGCACTGCTCCCCGTATGTCAGGCAGCGCGAGGCTCGTTCGGAGGCCAGGGTCAGCACACCGGCTGCCACGGTCGCCGGCGCGAAGCCGATGGCGCAAAGAACGGACCAGAGACGCGAGCGGTCCCTTCGCGCAGCCACCCGGATCGGGGGTGCTGGAGAGTGGGCTGTTGCGTTCATGCCTCGATCCAACGCCGTTCAGCAGGCCCGGCACACTGAACCGGGTACTCAATCGCGGGTGCACACCGTACTCAGACTGCGCCCCCTTGGACGCCGCGGGCGTGACTGCGAGCGCGTTCCGCACCGAGCCGGCGGACAGAGCGGCCGTCCTGGGTGAAAATCCTGAAACGGCACTTTCCGCCCCAGCTGCCTGACCCCGGCCACACCACCGAGTAGCCCCGAATACCGCGGTACATGCCCCGATCTCGTTGCCGAACGGCTCCTCCACCTGGTCAGCCGGGTAGGGCGGGTGCCGGCGTCATTGGGCGGCGACGTCCTGGCGCAGTCCAGGTAGCACCGTAGTCGGACGCCAGGCTGGCCGGGGGTCACGTGTGGTGCGGTCGGTGGCAGCGGTGGCCCACCGGGAGGCCAGTGCCTGCTGGAAGGCGAAGGCGGTGCGGTCATCCATCTGGACGCCGGTGCGCAGCGCCTTGACCGAGAAGCGGAAGCCCTGGCTCGGTCCGTGGCAGATGAACCCCAAAGGCGTGGGAATGCCGACGCCGTCAGGAGAGAGGGTGAAGCCGAGCCCGGCATAGAAGTCCGTCAGCTCCGGCTCGTGCGTGACATACAGGACGGCCGCGCCGAACTTCCCCTCCTCGTGGGAGCCCACCGCCTTCTCCGTGTCAGCGACCAGGGCACTCGCGATGCCCTTGCCGCGCCACTCCTCAACCACCGCGAGAGAGTCAAAGGCGGCGACGAGGCCGGCGACGACTGCGCGTTGGGCGATCCCAAGAGCATGGGATGGGTGTAGGCCCACGTCCCTGGCAACGCCATCGCACCTCCGACCAGCGCGCAGGACGCGGTCTCCTCCACCACGCGGACGTGCGTGTACGTGTCGGGATCGAGACTCTGGCGGATCGCGGTAGGCAGCCGCCGCCAGGAGCCGTCGGGGTTGTCCATCGTGATCGACACCGGCGGCCTGCTGCTGTCCGTCCTGGTGACCGCCGCGAGCGTCCAGGACTCCGTCGTCGGCCAGACCCTGCTCGACCGGATCGCCACGGCCTACCCGACCATCCGCAAGGGCTGGGCCGACCGCGGATACCGCGAGTACCTCTGTCGACCACGCCGCCCGGCTCGGCATCGACCTCGAAATCGTCCGCCGCACCCCGGCACTCGCCTCGCGGCTTCTCCGTGCTCCCGCGCAGGTGGGCAGTAGAGCGCACCCTCGGCCGGCTGATGCACCACCGCCGCCTGGCCCGCGACTACGAAGCCCTCCCGGCCCGATCTATCGGCATGATCTACGTCGCGATGATCACGCTGATGACCCGCCGCCTCACCAGAGAATCCACACCAACATGGCGAGGCACTTGAAACGCCATCAATCACACAGAGCAGGACGAAACATAGGGAGAAAACGCCCTCTCAGCCTCCGCTCTGCTCACCGGCTACCGAGCCGCCGGTGTTCCGGTCTGACTGGTGCCCTTGTTCCTTCTCGGGGGCCTTGAGTTTCGGGTCGCCCGTCTCCTCGGAGTCGATCTGATCAGTGAACGCCAGACGGCCTCCGCCGTGGTCGACCACCACTAGGTCGCCGTCCCGCATGGCCTCCTCCACCAGGTCGGCCAGTTCGTCCTCGCTCGCATCGGGGTGCTCTTGGGCGATGCGCCTGCCGACCTCGTTGTTGTACAGGTCCATCGCTTCGCGCTCGCGATGGTTACGGGGCCTGGTCTCGTGGGTCGTGGCGTATTCCTTGGCCCACTCGGCGCCATACTTCTTTGTCATCAGCGAGTTCCAGTAGGCGTGGCGGAATGCGTCGTTGTGGTTGTCGTTCCAGTCGCCGGGACGAAAGCGGGCGTCAGCGGTGTTGAACGCCTTGTCCTTGACGCCCTGGAAGTCCTGCAGGCCACTGAGGCCCAGCTCGTCGAGCATGTCCGCCTCTCGCGCCGTGACACTCTGCTGGAGCTTCCTTACCTCCTTGGCGAACAAGGGGCCCACGAGCAGCTCCGGGTGGCGGGGATAGAGGGTGAGCCCGTCCGGGTCCGGGTCGACCTGGTAGTCGCGGAGGATCCGGTCCGCGTCCTTCTTGGTCCCCGGTGGCACATATTCGACCTTGTCGGGGTTGAAGCCGTGCGTCCCGGCCGCCCGGTCATCCGGTGGCTCGATTGCGGCCATAAGGGTTCTCTTGATCGCAGCGTCCGCGTCGTTGACGGCCTCGACTGCCTTGTCGATCCTGGACTGCCACGCCGCCACCTCCTCATCGAGGGCCTCCGCGTAGGTGGGGTCATGTCCCCGGGCCAGGCGCTCGCCCTCGTTGAGCTTGGCGGTGTCGAGCGTGACGCGGCCGTCGCCGTCCACGCTCATTTTGTCGTCCTGGGCGGCCTTCACTCGGCTCTCCAGGGTCTTCTTCCTGTCTGCCAGGTCGTGGTACGCACTGGTCAGCAGGGTGGCGATGTTCTTGGCCTGGCGCTTGGCATCGTCAAACTGACTGGAGGAGACCCGGGCCACCTCGTCGTAACTCACTTTCGCGATGCCTGCCCAGGAGCTGCCCGACAGCGCGCCGCGCACGCGTGTGTCGTAGTCGGTGTGCAGCTCGCCGAAACGCTTGCTCATGCGCTTGAACGCCTTGGCGGCGTCGTCTAGTTCGACGGGGTCGTCGGCCATGATGTCGCGGAACGAGAGTGTCATCGCCACGCCTTCAGCCTGCCGGCCGCAGACCGATGGGCTCGGTCCCCGCCAGGCGGGACAGGGAAGGGCCCGATACCGGCGTGAGGGAGTTGCGCACCAGACCATCCCGCGCCTGGAAAAGCACCCGTACCCCCCGCAGTGCATCCCGCTCGCACTCAAGCCTCTGTTCGAGGTTACGGACCTGCTTGCCCCACTCGCGCAGCACGTGCTCAACGCCCTGCCATGACTCCCAGTTCTGCATCATGCCGCCGGGCTGGGAACGCTCGCTGCCCAGCAGCCCCGGCGGAGGCTCCTCGGACGCCATGCGGCCCGCGCTGCGCAGATGCGAAAGCAGTTCCTCGTCGATGTACTTCGCCGATGCCTTCTTCGCCGCGGGGTCCGTGGCCAGCCGGTCCGCCCCGCCAGGCCCGGTTCCCCCGCCGCTCGCCGGGGGCGCGGAGGTTGAGCTGCGTTCGCGCGCCCTGCCCCTGGTGCGCCTGCGAGACCAGTGCATCCCACTCCGCCTGGAACGAGTTCAACGTAACCCCCAGCTCACCGTCCGTGACGTGAGCATGGTATCCCCGATCCACCGGATGACAGGCCGATCGCAGGAACACGTCAGCCTGCAACACACCTGGGCACAACCTGAGTACTTCGGCACTGCCCGCCGGAATTGCACAGCACCGGTATCACCGGCGACCGGCTGCGGCTACCCTCACCCATGCGACGCCTGGCTGAGCCGCCGAGACCCTGCCTTCGCAGAGCGAGGCCGGTGAGAACGCGCGAAGCAGGGAGAAGAGGGGCGATGACGCGGACCAGGGCAGGACAGGCGCCACAGCGGCGGGAAAGACTGGCGGTGGGGGCCGTGCTGTGGAGCCTCTCGGCAGTGCTGCTCCTCGTCTCGCTCGCCTTCGCCCTGACCGATGTCTACGCAAACGAAGACCCCGCCGACCCGACGGCGAGCGTGCATGAGGAGTGCGGCTCCCTTCTTTCCCTCACCACACGTCACGTGGACGACTACATCGATGCCCATGGTGGCCCTGCCGATGCTGAGGAGTCGGTCGCCTCGCACACACGCGTCTGCGACGCCGCCCGGAGCGCTCAGCAGGACTCGGCCCTCAAAATCCTGACAACGGGGACTGCCACCGCGGTAGTGGCCATCGGCTTGCACATACATCTGGGACGGCGGCGCCTCTCGGGCCGGGGCGAAGCGTCACGGCACGACTATGAGCACTGAGGTCGACGTCCGCCGCCTCGCCCACCGGTTGCCGGCCGGCAGCGACGCGCGGGTCCGTGCCGAGTTCCTCCTGGGCGAAGCCGACCGGCGGCTGTCCGCAAGCCCGACGGTCTGGGCAAGAAGCCCGAGCGCATTGAGAGTCGGCGCGAGCGGCTGGAGGCCATCGACCGGACTGGAATCCCACCTGGCCTCTGTCCTGGCAACGGAACCACGCGAACGCCCGCTGGCTTCTGACCCAGGGCGCCACCCTTGCCGAGCTTCAGCCCGGCGTCAGCCTCGGCGGCGACGACATCGGCACCTGGCTGGCCGAACAGCCCGCCGCCTGGCACACCCTCACAGCCGGCCAGCAGCAACGCCTCACAGCGCTAGGGGTTCAGCCTGCCACCCCGGCGGTGCTCACCGCCCCGGCCGTGCCCGCCGGGGCGTCCCGGTGGGAAATCAACCTGGCAGCAGCCCGTCAATTCAAAAACCGCGAAGGCCACCTTCACGTCCCACGCGGTCACACCGAAGCCATCACCGATACCGACGGATGCGAACACCACATCCGGCTGGGCGTCTTCCGCAGCAACACCCGCAGCCAGCACAAGAAGCAGAAACTCTCCCCCGACCAGTCCCGCGAAGCACATGAAGTCGGCTTACTCAACTGACCTCAAATGGAAGCCCCGCCTTTTTCCATGAGAGAGGAAAGGCAGGGCTTTGTGGATACCCGTCGTGCGTGCGCACCAGCACGCGGCCGGTGCTTGCACCGACCCGCCGCCGGCTCCCGCCTCAAAAGAGGACGAAGCGACATAACACCAGGCCGAGACGCCGCGGCAGAGCCTGCTCGCCCGGCTGGTGGAGGTGGTGCAGGAGGTGAGGGCCTGGGCCGCTCGGGCGGGTTCACCAGCAAGCTCCGCCTGAGCGCGGACGGGTGCTGCCGACCGCTGTCGCTGCTCGTCACCGCTGGCAGCGAGCGGACTGCACCCAGTTCGAGGCCGTCCTGGAGAAGATCCGTGCCCCCGTGGCGGGCCGGGCGGGCAGGCCCCGCACCAAACCCGACAGCCTCGCCGCAGACAAGGCCTACAGCAACGGCCCGTGCCGCCAGTACCTGCGCCGCAGGGGCATCCGGCACATCATCCAGGAAAAGACCGACAGCCAGCCGCTCGCCGACGCAAGGGCTCACGCGGCGGACGGCCACCCGGCTTCGACGAAGAGCGGTACAAGAAGCGCAACACCGTCGAGCGGGCGATCAACCGGCTCAAGCAGGCCAGGGCCGTGGCCACTCGCTACGACAAACGCGGCTACGTCTTCGGCACCCCCGCCGTCACAGCCCTCGTGATCTGGCTTCGCACACGATGGGGCGGACGGACCGTAGCAGGTACGGCGCACGGCGTCGGAGTAATTCGTTGCCGAGGAAGGCCCGCCGTGGCAACACTGATCCCATGGCCAGGGCGACGAGGGAACCACTGCCGGGAGGCGGAGTCGTCCTGGCCGTACCCGACGGCCGGCCGGGCCCGCCCGCACTGCGCTTCGAGCGGGTGACGGGCCGCCGGTGGGTCCTCCGGCAGGGCGAACGGCCGCTGATCCAGGCCCGGTCGGAGGGCGACGGCTGCTGCCGCGACCTCCACCTGCGCCGACTGCCCGGCCACCGCTCCCCACTGCCGCCCCTGTCCGCCGCGGCGATGCGGGCCGGCGCCAACTGGCCGCACCAGTACGCGTTGTGGTTGGAGGAGACAGCGCACGGTCCACTGCACCATGGGCGTTGGCGGCTGACCCGGCGCACCGCCTTCGCGCCGGGCATCTGGAGCTGCGATCTCGTCCGGGACTGGCCGGACGCCACCCTCGAACTGCTCTGCGGGGGTGGCTGGCACGGCGTCCTGCCGCTGCGCCCGCTTCCCGCACCGGACGCTCCACGCGTGAAGGCGTACCGCAAGCACGCCCGCGAGGGTGCCCTCGCTCCCGTCCTGCTGTGGTGGGTGTCCTTCCTGGACGGCTGGCTGCTCCTCGACGGCCATGACCGGGCCTCGGCCGCGCTGGCGGAGGGCACGGAACCGCTCTGCGTGGAACTGGTCCGCATACCGGACGACGCCGACTGGCGGGCGACCGCCGAGGAGATCACCCGCGCGCACGAGGAACGGGTGGCGCGACTGGCTGCGCGCCCCGCGGGCCCGCACACCGCACGCCAACGGCAAGCGCTGGACCGGGGCTACGCCGACGTGCTCTCCACCCTTCCGTACGACGCTGACGCCACCCCGGTGTTCGGGCCCGGCGACTGACTACCCCGTGCTGCGCGTCTTCTGCATGCCGAACGGCGGAAACGGCAACGAACTCGGCGTCGTCCCGGACGGCTCCACACTGCCGGACCCGGAGGAGCGCCAAGGGAAACCACGGTGCGAGCCTCGGAAGTCTCGACGATTGCGCTCTGCTGGGCCCGCTTATCACGGCGTCGGAATGCCGCCCCGGGCGGATGGGCCGTCCGAAACGAATGGCGACGCCGGGGAGTACAGGACGCTCACCGGGTCTCTTGCTGGCGCCGGGAGGCCTGCCGCGGCGATCAGGTTCTCGTCGCACTCCACCAGCTCAGCCTGGTGCAGCGGCCAGCGTGGGTGGATGTTCGAGAGGGATTCACGCGCTTGCCGACTGTCAGGGAGTCGGGACACCAGCCGGACGGGCGGGGCGGCCCAAACGCACCGGGACGCCAGGCGAGTACAGCACGCTCACCGGATCACCCACCAGTTCCGGCACCCCTGCCGCAGCCACCAGATCCTCGTCGCATTCGATCAGGTCGGCCCGATGCAATGGCCAACGCGGGTGGGTGTTGGGCAGGTACATCTGCCGACCGAAGAAGGCGTTGTGCATCCCCCACCGGGCGGTCAGGAAGTGTTCCAACTCGGTTGGTTCCGTGAGGCGTTCGCCTCTCCGCACGGTGATGCGACTGTGCGCACCGCGGGGGCCTGGCCAGCGCCGCGAGCTGGTGTAGGTGAGGGTGTCGCCATCGGAGCGGATGGCCATACGGGACCACAGATAAGGCAGCCGGAAGCCGATACGTGCCATCACCACGGGCACCAGGCGCGAGGCATCGAGCGAGCGGAAGACCACGCCACGGCGGCCGTACTCGTCCACCGAGTAGAGGCGAACATTGGTCTCGGGGAAGGTTCCCAGGTACGGGATCCCAGGAACGCGGAACCAGCCGACGCGGTGCATGCGGAAGGCGACCAGGCCGACGTATGTAGCGCCGTCGAGCGTGTCGGGCACGGTCCCGGCCGGGAGTAGTCCCGCCACATCTTTCGGGTCCACGGCCCAGTGGATGAAGGCCAGGTCGAGCCAGGACTGGGTGAGCAGCGGACTCTCTGTGGAGCCAGGTGGGTCGGCCGTTATGGGCTCCGGGGACAGCTGGGCGGCGGACACCGCGCCAGCATCGCATGGCACCGCAATCCCGCCGAAGGCGGGGCGCGTCCCACGGCATGCGAGGAGCCGGTGGCTACCCAGACGCCCGGAGAGAGGGTTCACCACCCTGCGAGCCACCTTCAACGCTCACGCGGGCCCAGTTGACTGCACCAATGTGAAGATGGCTCAACTTATCGGCTTGCGAGTCAGGGTCAGGCTGATGCCGGGGTACGGGACAGGGCAGTGCGCAGAGCGAAGACGCCGAGCAAGCCGCCTGCCGTGAACCGCTGGGCAGCCATGACGCGAGGCCGGGTGGCCAGAAACCCTGAAACCCGTGCTGCTCCCAGCATGATCAACGCGTTCACAGCGACCCCGACGATGATCTGCACACCACCCAGCTGGAGCAGCTGGGCCCAGGGCGGGCCTGCCTGCGGGTCCAGGAACTGGGGCAGCAGAGCTGCGTACAACAGCGCGATCTTGGGGTTGAGCAGGTTGGTCAGTAGCCCCATTGAGAACAGGCGGGCGTCGGAGATCGGGGGCAGGTCCTGGTCCGGGGCGAAGGGCGAGCGACCGCCGGGCTTGAGCATGTCCCAGGCGAGGTAGGCCAGGTAGGCGGCCCCGGCGAGCTTGACCACCGTGTACGCCACCGGCACCGCGGCGAACAACGCGGACAGACCTGCAGCCGCGGCCAGCAGGTAGCACAGGAACCCGACGGCGGTCCCACTGAGGCTGATCAGGCCCGCCCTGCGGCCTTGGGTGATCGCGCGGGAGGCGAGGTGAACCATGTTCGGTCCCGGAGTCAGGGCCATGCCCAATTCGACCAGGGCCACCCCGCCCACCGCAGTCAGCGTGATCACTGGTCAGCCTCCTGATCGTTCATGAGGCACCTGGCACCTCAGAGTGCGGGAGCCACCCGCGTCCGTTTATGGATGGCTACGGCGCATCAGCAATTCCTGACTCGCTGACTGCAGGTTACGTCCCTGGCGCTCGGGACCTGCATGCACCCCATGACCACATCCCTGAACACGACGTAGTGCCGAGAAGCTCGGCCACAAAGTGTCCATGCTCTTCGACCAGGCCACTTTCCTTGAGTGCAGCGATCTTCTCAGCCATGGCGTGCCGAGCGACCGCTGGCCAGAAGGCCGTGCCCCGCACGAGTCGGGACCGCAGGCCACCCGGCCGGACCAGCCGGTGCGCCGGAGGCGACTGCATACCCGCCTTCGAGTGCTACGCCGCGCGGGGCAGCGACCTCCAGGAATGGTGATCAGCCGTTGGTGCAGCTCGCCCGCTACGCAGCGGCTGCCTGTCGCAACTCGGGGAACCGGGCTTCCCACAGGGCCCGGGCGGGCGCCGGCAGGAAGAGGGACGGCCACAGGGTCCGCAGAGTCTCGGCGTCCAGGAAGGCGGCCAGGTCCGCGGGGTCGCGGGCTTCGCGGATCACTGTCTCGTACATCACGGCCACCTCGCCGGCATCCGCCAGGGCGTAGGTGTAGGGCGGCCCCCAGTCGAGCCGGTGGGGAAGGCGCACCTCGCCGCTCGTCGGGCCGTGCAGCTCGGCGAGTGAGTCAGCGACGGCGTACGGCCGCGCGGCGGCGTACCCGATTCCCTTCCTGCTCATGGCCCCAGTGTGTCGCAAAACGGTGATCCATGGAGAAAGCCCCCGCATCGGTTGCGCCGGGGCTCGTCAGCATGACCGCGAGAGGTGATCGGGGAGTCACTCCCTGGTCCCTCCAGCCGATCAGGCGCCCGGTACTGTCAGGTGGTCTTGAGGCGAACGAGGAAGGCAGGGGCGGGGTTTGATGACTGACGGAGCGGCAGCGGAGGTCTTCACCGCACTCGCGGAGGACGATCCCACCTCGGTTGCCGGGTACCGGCTCGCGGCGCGTCTGGGCGCGGGTGGCATGGGCAAGGTCTATCTCTCCTACACCCCTGGTGGGCGCCCGGTCGCCATCAAGGTGATCCGTCCCGAGTTCGGTGAGGATTCGGAGTTCCGGCGCCGTTTCCAGCAGGAGGTGCGGGCTGCCGAGCGGGTGCAGGGCCTCTTCACCGCGCCGGTGATCGACAGCGATACCGAGGGCTCCCATCCCTGGCTGGCCACCGCCTATGTCCCCGGGCCCTCGGTCGCCGAGGCGGTGGCGGCGCACGGACCGCTGCCGGTGGAGACCGTGCTGTTCCTGGTCGCGGGGGTCGCGGAGGCGCTCCAGGTCATCCACAAGGCGGGCATCGTCCACCGGGATCTGAAGCCTTCCAATGTGCTGCTGGCGGATGACGGGCCGCGTGTCATCGACTTCGGTATCGCCCGTGCTGCCGACGCCACGTCGCTCACCAGTACCGGGGTCTCCGTCGGCACGCCTTCGTTCATGGCGCCCGAACAGGCCGAGGGGCAGCGGGTGAGCGGGGCCACGGACATTTTCGCGCTGGGCCAGATCGCGGCGTACGCGGCGCTGGGGACCCCGGCGTTCGGTGAGGGCACCTCGCACGGTGTGCTCTACCGCATCGTCCACGCCGAGCCCGCGCTGGACGACCTCCCGGACGGGCTGCGGGAGCTGGTCAGCCGGGCTCTGGCCAAGAAGCCGGAGGACCGGCCGCAGCTCGATGAGATCCTGCGGATGTGCCAGACAGCCTCCGGCGACACGCAGCTGCGGCGGCCCGGCGACTGGCTGCCGGCCGCCGTGGCCGCGGACATCACCCACCGCGCAGCCGCACCCGCACCCTCCCAGACCCCGCCGCCCACCAGAGCTGACATCGCACAGAGCCCGACCCGAACCGCGGCCCCCGCCCCCGGTCCCGCCAGCGGCTACGGAACGCCCCCGTCCCCAGCCCCGCCGCTCGCCGCGGCGCCGACGATGGCGGCCCGGCCGGTGGGCCCCCAGCACCCCACCCCACCGCCCGGCGGCCCGTACCCTCCGGCCGGGCACTTCCAGCCCTACCCGCCGGGCCCGGTCGGGCCGTACGGACCGGCCTACCCGCGCCCGCTGCCGCCGCCCAGGAGGTGGGACCGGGGCAAGACGATCGCGGCCGTAGTCGTGGGTTTGATCGTGTTCTGGTTCGTACTCCTGCCACTGCTCGCTGCATCTTCGTCGTGATCCTCCCAGGCTCAACGGCTTGACGACGACGGTCAGTTCGGGCTGCATGACAACGACTGGACGGCCCGACCGTCGCGGCAAATGAATGGCCCTGACGACCTACTTGCGCTCCTTCGCCACTTTCAGAAGTGGTCGCTCAAGATGTGCCGCGAGGGGGCGTGCTTCACGAAACCGGCGCCTGGCTGCGCTATCGGTGCAGGCAGGGAGTGCGTTGCCTGAGTGTTGCCAGTTTCCCGGTAGCGGTTTCGTTGCCTACTGCGCCTTCGCGGCGTACGCCGTCACCCTGCTCACGGGTGTGCAGACGATCCGTGTGGCGGAGCGCAAGGACCTGGAGCCCTGTCCGATGCTCGCCGCCCATGTCCGCTCCGCCAAAAGCCAGGTGCTGGCCGAACTGGCGGCGACCCGGGCGTCGATCTTCGAGAGGAACAAGCGGCGCCACGAGCTGAAGGCCCGGTACTGGGCGGTGAGCCTCTGGTCGCTGGCCGTGGGGCTTGGCCTGTCGACTGTCGCACTGCTGCTGCACACTTGAGCACCAAGAGCAACGGACAGAACCAGGGGAGCGGCCAGCCCGCCCCCGCGCCAGCCTCTCCCGCCCGGCTCCGGCGCCCCAGCCGGACTTCGTCGACGCCTTCACCAACACGACGATGATCGCAACCGACAAGAAGAGCGACACCAACCCCACGTTGGACAAGGCGGTGCGGCCGCAGGGAACACCGAGAGCCGCTGAGACGTCGCCTGTGACAAATCCGCTAGCGATCACCCGGATGAGCATGCGCGCGGGCCCGGCCTGAGCTCGGCATGGTTGCTCTTGCGGCCCGCTTGAGATCTTGCTTCGGGGTCGATCACGCCGGGGTTTCTCCATCGCCCATGTGACGAGGGCTGAGGGGGAACCGCCTACGGTTCGATGATGTGCCGCAGATAGGTGTGCGGGTCGGCGAGATAGCGGCGCCAGTGATCCACGATGCCGAGCTCCCGCCAGGCGACCCTCCGCATGCCGTGCTCACCGACCTCGATGATGTCCGCGCCCGGCAGTGCGGTCAGCAACGGGGAGTGCGTGGCACAGATGACCTGGCCGCCCTCCTTGGCCAACCGGTCGATGTGCCCGATCAGCTCGAGGCACGAAGAGAAGGACAGCGCTGCCTCCGGCTCGTCGAGAACATAGAGCCCGGCGTGAAGGAACTTCCCGCGGAACGCCGCGAGAAAGCCCTCACCATGGCTGACATAGTCCGGCGAGAACCCCTCCCTGCCCAGGGCGTCCAGCGCGGTCTCGGCACGCAGGAAGAAGCCCTTGCGGGCTGACCAGCTGGTGACCATACGCCGCCCGCGCCCCGAGGCGGCGTCGAATTTCATACGCTCGCCGAGGGGCGACTTGCCGCGCGGGGAAGCGTAGCGCCAGTCGTGGGAGCCGCCGTAGGAGTCCAGGCCGAACCCCTCCGCCAGCGCCTCGACCAGGGTCGACTTCCCCGAACCGTTCTCACCGACCAGAAAGGTCACCGGGGCGGTGAACCGCAGCCCTTCGTTGAGCAGCTGTCGGACGCAGGGCACCGTCCAAGGCCAGGTTTCCTCGTCGTACGAGGGGATATGGACATACGCGCGTTCGATAATCACGCAACCAGTGTCGCCTGGACTCGGAAAGCGCACGTGCGCACAACCTGCGTCACTCCTGCCGACTACGAAGCGCCACAACCTTCTGGCCAGGGCAGTCCGGCTCTCCACCGCCCCTGGCCGGAGCCTGCCTCACCCTGGGGAAGCGACCGACACGTTCGCACGCCGTCGGCGGGCTGTGACCGGTCGCGTTCAGGCTGGCTGGTAAGTGTCATGCTCGGCGTAGTGAAGGACCGCCTAGCACCGCTCCTGCGCACTGGGCGAGGCGCCATCGCGCCAGGCCGACCAGACCTCCAGCACGTCGCGGGCGAGCTCCACTCCAGGAAACAGGCCAGCCCACGGGGCGGCACGTCCCAACTCGCGACCACCACCGCGGAATCTGCCCTCCAGGGTGTGGCCGCGTAGATGGCAGAACCGGTGTGCTGCTCCTCGAGGGCCATCAGCACCTCGTTCAACGACGGCATGGGGGGACGTACTTTCTCTCCGTCCCCGGCCCAGCCACCACCATCGGCCGGCGTCACCCTCTCGGCGCGCGCATTCGGCTCAGGAGCGTACGACGGGCCTTGCCGGAAGACAGCCGCCTGCGCGGGCTGCCGACGACTTCGCGGGGCGCACGCGGAGAACCGCAACGTACAGGCTGCCGCCTTCCGCCGTTGACCGGTTCGCCGTCGTCGTCCCCACCGGCAAGGGCAGTCCGCGCTGCTGCGATGGACCCAACCTCGTCCGCCCCGTGGCGTGTTGCCGTGCTGTCCGGGGCTTGTGACGACCTGTGAGTCGTGTGCTCGAAGGGGGTGGAGCGGTGCTTATGCGGGCTCGGGAGGGATTCCGGGTGTGAATCCAGCCTCATCGAGTGCCGAGATTTCACAGCGCACCACGGCAGAAGTCCAGGGTGGCAAAAAGTAGTTTCCCCTCAGCCCTCGCATATTTTCCGTCACCTCGCCAACCACTTTTCCGCTGTGACGCATCCGGGTTCTGATGAGCACCCCGACGACCCCGACGAGTTTTCGTCCCCCGTGCTGCCACACCCGAGCCGGTTGACCAGGCCCGCATCGGCCGGCGGCGGTCCGCCGCCGCGCGGAGGGCATAACCGGCGCTTGCACTGGAGGATGCCCGGTTCCTGGCACGCCAGGGCTCCGGCCACGAGGCCCTGGCTGGCGACCAGCACAGTCCGGCGGAGCTGGGGGAGTGGGAGGGCATCGCCCAGCTGCTCGCCGACGGCACTCCCTGCACCGTCTACAACCGGAGGCCGACCCGCAACCGCGCAAGGAACTCGCCGCGCAGACGGCGGCCGCAGCCGAGCGAGAAACCGCCGCACGGGATGCGGCACGGGCCGCTTCTACGAGGAGCTCACGAACACCGGCACCGTCGACAGCTGGCCCGAACCCCTTTCGGCGATCCCTCTATCCGGGAGATGACGAGCCCGACTACAACCTCTGTCTGTGAGTGCCTCTGTCGGCTCTGTACCTTCTGCAGCGACGAGTGCGTGGAAAGCTTGGGAGACGCAGCCCCCGGCACGGGAGCTGCATCAACCCTCCTGGAAGCTGTCCCAACCGGATTCCAGAGGCACCGGGCGAGCGAGGGGAAGTACATGGACCGAGAGTTCATCACTCCCGAGGACCTGGACGTCTTCGAGAGGCTCGATGCCTGGCCGGAGACGATGGACGACGGCTCACGGCTCCTGACCTTCTCCTACCCGAGCGGCGAACACCTCACCTTCGCCTACAGCCCGCTGGGCAGATCCATCCGCCTCCGGTGGACCAACAGCACGGGAGCCACAGTCCTCGACATGTTCCGCGAGAGCGCCACCGAACTGATCATCCGGGCCGACCCGGAGAAGAAATACCTCGTCACCCGCTTTGACATGGGCGAATGCAGTGGTGAACTCCGCGTACAAACCCACCCCACAGTCACGATCACCGATCGCCTGTTGCTCTGACACAGGGTCTGGCTCCCCGCACGGCTCGGGCTCCCCGGGGCCTACAGCGGGTCGGGGCCACAGATGGCACAGCGCCTCGTACGGCAGCCCTTCGCCCGCAACTCCTCCACGGTGAACAGCTCCGGCAACCACGGATGCGAGATGAACCGCCCCAGATCGCGTACCTCCGGCAACTGGGCCATCGCCTTGTCCGGGTTCTCCAGCAAGGGACAGTCCCAGCGGCGCAAACGCGTCCCGCTCCGGCCCTTGGCATCGGTGGCACCAGCCTCCCGCTGCGCCTTCCAACGGGCCCCATCCTGGCGCAGACGCGCCTCAGCACGGCCAGCATCGGCACACGGCTGGCACCGGCCGGGCACGTACCGGCACGAGCACTCACCGCACCCCTGGCACGGCACACAGGGGTGGCTGCGCCGCTCTTCCGGCAGAGGCTGCGGGTACACGGTGGTGGCAGGCGGCCGGCCCAGGTGCTCGCCGACGTCCACAAGGCCGACCCGGGCAAGCTCCTGGAGGAAGGGTTCCATCGCCTCACCGTCGGGCAACCCGACCAGCGCCGGGACCTGTTCGGACGGCCTTCACCAGCGGTTCCGGGCCCCACGCGCCGTAGAACCGGCAGGCCGTCTCGAACAGCGCCCACGCCGCCCGCATGTCCTCGTCCAGGCGGGGCCTCGACCGGCCCTCGGGGATGATTCCGATCCGCCGGAGAAGCTCCGTACCCAGTTCGGCACGGTCAATGACATCGCTGAGGTCCATGCAGGACGCGGTCTTCCAGCGGCAGGCTCCACGGCTGGCCCTTGCGCACCGGATCCGCACCCTCGTTGTCACAGCGCGGTGATCAGCTTGCCGAACTGACGTGGCCTCAGCGGCGTGGACGGAACTATCCAGGACGTCTGCGAGGCTGTGATCACTGCGGTCACATCAAGATAGTCCTGTCCGCCCGAAGCCCTGACGTACTGGAGATTGCTGCCTTCCGGAATTTCGCTGGGCGGTCTCGTCATCGGCCGGTACCGTGCGGGGCACGATCAAGGGGGATGAGCTGGTGCGTCCAGTGCTGTTGGTGGATGTGGACGGACCGCTGAACCCGTATGCCGCGAAGCCGCACCGACGGCCTGAGGGATACGAGACGCACCGGCTGCTGACGCCGCGCTGGGAAACCTATGAGCGGCGTCGGCTGACTGAGTGGGGGCTACCGAACAAGCCGGTGAAACCGCTGCGCGTGTGGCTCAATCCGGATCACGGCCCGGCACTGGACGCGCTTCCCTTCGACATGGTATGGGCGACGACGTGGGAGGAAGAAGCCAACGCCTTCGTCGCACCAGTACTGGGATTGCCCGAACTGCCCTTCATCGCCTGGTCCTCGCCGCGGGCCGAGCCCGGCAGCGGTGTGTTCTGGAAGACGCCGGACATCGTCGCGTGGGCGAAAGGCCGGGCGTTCGCCTGGGTCGACGACGAGATCACAGAGGCGGATCGCGCCTGGGTGAAGGAGCACCATGACGGTCCCGCCCTACTGCACCGGGTCGACCCCCGATGCGGCCTTGGCGTCGACGACTTCGCCGCGCTGACGGCATGGGCGACCGGCCTTGACTGACTCCACAGCCCATCGACCGTGAAGGGCTTCCCGGCAGCAGCATGTCGACCTGCCGCGACCGGAGACGACGGTCCCCGAAAAAGTAGAAGCGTGACGGTCCACGGAGCCGGAGCTGATCAGGCCGGGCAGGCGCGCACGCAGAGCCGTACAGACGTCCTGCTCACGGCGTGAGACACCCTTCGGCGCACCGAGGGCATCCCGTCACGACGTGCCTGTTCCTGCCTCAGCGGCCACTCCACCGCCGCCGTGCCGCCCTCCGGGGAGCGTGCCGAGGGGGACACGGCAGCGGGACGACACATCTATGATCAGCGGTGGCCGCAGCCTTCCCGCAGCCGACCCACGAGCAAGATCAAGGTCTATGGCTGGAGGTCGCGCTGGTACCAAGTGCCTGACTTGCCGCCGAGATCGGCCGGGGTGGCAGGGCCAACCGGGACGAACTCAGCCTTGGCCAAGACTTTCTGGGACGCGGCGTTGTCGTGGGAGGTGGCCGCCCGCAATGTGCGCAGGCCGTGCATCGCTGTCGCCATCCGGCACAGCTCCCGGACGTTCGTGGTCGCTTCTCCGCGGCCGGCGACCTGCTCCGCGACCCGGTAGCCGAGTCTGGCAGTGCCGTCCTCCAAGTCGTACAGGTTGAACCTGCCGAGTACCGAGCCGTCCTCGGCGACGAGCACGTAGAAGGCGCAGATGCCGGCCTCTTGCTCGGCCAGCGAGGCGTTGAACCAGTCGGTGAACTGGTCGAAGAAGTCGTCGCCACGGTCGGAAATCGAGGCAGCGAAGTAGCTGCGGTTCGCCAGCTCGAAGGCCAGGACCGCCGGGGCATGGCCGGCATGCAGCCGCTTCAGCTCGGGCATCGCCCGACTCTACCCAGATCGTGCGCTGAGGCCACCTGAGTTTCCGCCAGTGGCAGACAGTCCCAAGACCAGGCACATAACGATCTACGGCTGGAGGACTACGCCGTGTCCGATGGGTTGTGGGATCGCATGGGCGTCACCGAGGCGGTACGGCGATGATGTGCGGGTGTTCTACGAAGATCTCAGTGAGTACGACTACCAGGACGAGGATGCGTTCACGGACAGGGAGTCGGGCTTCTACGCCCTCTGGTACCGCCCGGCGTACTCCCGCCTGAGCATCGGCTGGCTGGAGGCCGGTAACCCGTACTCGACAGGAACGGTCCCCACGGTGTTCGTGGAGAAGCTGAAGGCCGTTAAGGAGGTCCAGTGGATGAACGTGTGCCTCGGGGTGCACGAGTGTGACCTGTGTCCTGAGGAAGTCGCTCCGGAAGGAAACGGGGAGGTGCGTATCCCGGGCGAGTCCGGCATCGCCTACGCCGCTCCGTTCCTGATCACCCACTACATCACCGCCCACGGCTACCGGCCGCCGCAGGTCTTCATCGACGCCGTTCTGGCCGTCGATCTCGACGCGTGGGCTGCCGCGCGATGGCCCGATGTCCCCTTCCCTTGGGTTCCGGATGACGCGGAACGCATGCTGGAGTAGGGGCAAGCAAACGTCACGTACGCAGCCAGAGGCGGATCGAGGCGACGGTGACCGTCCCGTGAAAGACGTAGGCCCTCTTGTCGTAACGGGTCGCGACCGCACGGAAGATCTTCAGCCGGTTGATCGTCCGCTCCACTTCGTTGCGGCGCCGGTAGATCTCTGTGTCGAACCCGGTCGGACGGCCGCCCTTACTGCCGCCCCGCCGGCGGTTGGCACGCTGGTCCTTGGGCTCCGGGATCGTGTGCTTGATCTGGCGCCGCCGCAGATAGCGTCGATTGCGGCGCGACGAATAGGCTTTGTCGCCGCCGAGGTGATCGGGTCGAGTACGCGGGTGTCCGCCGACCAGCGGCGGAACCCGGATCTGTTCCAGCACGGGGATCAACTGCGGGGCATCGCCCCAGTGGCCGGGCGTGATGATGAAGGCGAGTGGGCGACGTCCGCCCTCACCCGCCAAGTGGATCTTGCAGGTCAGCCCGCGCCTTGAGCGGCCCAGGGCCTCGTCGGGCCGCTGCCGGACGGGCGTGTTTCGTCTGCCGGGAACTCTTGGCGGGCGGGAGTGAGCTCCCGCCGAGTGCTGATGAGCCCGGCAGGAGGTGGAGTCCACGCTGACCATGCTCCAGTCGATCCAGCAGTCGGCATCGGCGTCGGCCTGGACGGCCCGCAAGATCCTCTCCCACGTGCCGTCCGCTGACCACCTGCGATGACGGTCATGAACTGTCTTCCACTTGCCGAAACGGGACGGCAGATCCCGCCACGGCAGACCAGTCCGCTGCCGGAACAGAATCCCGCCCCGCCCCACGCCGACCGAAACGATCCACCAGAGGGCGAGTCACACGACCCATCGGACACTGCCTAAGCCTCAATCCACCGGTCGGCTCCGAAGTCGGCTTTTGGCGCTCGTTGGGCTGGGCCTGGGGTCGCCGACTGGTCGTAGGCGCGGGGTATTTGCTGGTCTGCCCAGCTTTTCCACGATTTCAGTTCCGGTTGGGCCCGGGTGGGCGGGGTGGACAGGGAGGTCAGGCCGGTTCGGGTGGTGCGTGGATGGTTTCGAACAGGTGCGTCCACGCGTGCTGCCGGGGCCATCGCCGGGGCAGGTGCAGGATGAGAGGCCGGACGGAACGCGCGATCCGGGCGGGGAGGCTGACCAGGTGGGCGCGGAGGGTGGCGGTAGTGGCCTTGGCGTGGAAGCCGGAGGCCAGTGCACCGGTGGCCCGGAGCAGGTTGCAGGTGATCGCCCACAGGGTGAGCCAGGCGGTGTTGGCGTGGAAGTGGCCGGAGGGCAGGTGGGCGAAGGCTCCGGCTTTGCTGTCCGCGATGACCTGCTCGATGACGGCGTGGTGGCGGTGTTCGCGCTCCGCCTGAAGGGTCGGGGCGGGGTTGTCGGTGAAGAAGGGGTGATAGCGCCATGCGGGGAACAGTTCGCCCTGTTCCCCGATGGCGGCGGGTTGGGCCAGGTCGCGGACCCGGCGCACGATCAGGCCGGGCCGTGACCCGGTCGGCTTTCTTGCGGCTGGCGAACGCGGTGTACGCGGGGATCTCGGCGACCTCGGCGTCCGAGATGAGCTCGCCGGTCTCGGGATCGGGCACGGCGGTGGGATAGGTGATCTGCTGCCACGCCTCTTCCGGGATGCTCAGGACGGCGCGTTTGACGGCAGGATTCATGCCGCAAGTGAGGGAGAAACGGGCCCCGGCCCGGCGGCACGCGGCGATCACACCGGCGTTGTAGAACTGGGAGTCCGCCCGCAGGATGCGCAGGCCGGAGCAGCCCGCTTCCACCGCGGTGGCCAGGGCGTGGCTGACCAGTTTCGGGGCGCCACGGGAGTCGGCTGCCTTGCCGCGGCGCAATCTGACGGTGGCGATCACGGGGCGCGAGGTGGGGGTGCAGATCGTGGCGAGCAGGGGGTGCAGGGTGCGGATACCCTTGAACCGCCCGTATTCGGCGCCTTGCTTGGCCCGGCCGTAGACGCGCTTGTGGGTGGAGTCGACATCGATGAACGCCTTCTCGCCCGAGCCGGGCAGCAGCGGGGTGCGCGCGGCCAGCGCGGCCAGGAACCTGCGGTGCACAGCGTGCAGTTGGAGAGCATGACCGTGGGTGAAGGAGCGCAGGAAGGTACCCAGGATGGACGGGGCACGAACCTCACCGAACACCGTGGCCATCGCACCGTGCCGCAGCACGTCCAGGTCGTCAATACTGTCCGCACCCGCGACCATGCCGCCCACGATGCTCATGGCTTTGGCATCCGCCGCCGCACCCGCGCCGTTCCTCGCTCCGCCCAGCTTCACCTTGTCCGCTACCAGCTCGGCGAGTCCGCACCGCTCGGGCAATCGCATCACTGGGACCAGCCCGGCATGCGCGACCAGATTCGTCTCATCGAATGCGGCGGACACTGCCGGCGCGGCATGGGAAGATTACATCTCGCGGATGCACTCCGATTCTGTGGAAATGGAACCTAGGTCCGGACGCCGCCGGGCTCCGGATCGGACGCGGAACGGGCGAGCTACGGATCGGGACCGGCCGGAGCGAGACCCTTCTCCCATCGCCTCCTGCAGCCGCGCCGCCGATCAGTGGGCGCCCAGCAGGACGCCAGAACGCGGTCGTCACTCAAAAGTAGTCGCCGGCCTCGATGTTGCGGTCCGATGGGTGGGGGCTGGTTCGATACTTTTCGGGCTGCTGCTCGGACAGGTCCACCCGTACGCCCGCGGGTTCGAGAGCGTCCCAGACCTGCAGCATCATGGCGTCGCTGAGGTAGTGGTGGCTCAGGTTCA
>NZ_JBQQBV010000038.1:0-49139 GCF_052246355.1 Streptomyces sp. 3N207
CCGCGTCGATGGCCGCCCCGGCGAATTCATCGGTGACCGCCCCGTCAACTCCGTCATCCAACCCGCTGGCCGTCCCACAACACACCTCTCTGATCAGGAGTGTTGCGACGACTGGTTGAACCCAAGCTGTCATCCGCGATCGCTGTGCAGGATGCACCTGTCGACGTGTTCACGCCGGGCCACGGCGTTGTCCAGGGCGGCTACGGCGAGGCGGGACTTCATCCGCGCATCGATGGAGTAGCCCACGATCCTGTTGCTGAAGACATCCTTGATCGCGCAGAGGTACAACTTGCCGTGGCCGGTGGCGTGTTCGGTGATGTCGGCGAGCCACAGCCGGTTCGGGCCGGTCGCGGTGAAGTTGCGGCTCACGAGATCGTCGTGCACCGGCGGGCCGGCCTTCTTGCCCCGGCCACGCTTCTTCCCGAAGACACTCCACCAGCGGTTGTCCCGGCAGATTCGCCATGCGGTGCGCTGGGCCATGCGGGCCCCGACACCACGCGCTTCATCGGCCAGGAACCGGTAGCCGAACTCCGGGTCGTCGCGGTGGGCGTCGAACAGGGCGTTCGCGCGATATGCCTCCTCCAGCACGGCGTCGGCAACCGGCTTGCCCAGCCAGCGGTAGTAGGGCTGTCTGGCGAGCTTGAGCACCCGGCACGTCACCGTGACGGGGACCCCGTCCACGGCCAGCTCTTTCACGAGCGGGTAGATCCTTTTCCCGGCAGATGCGCCTGCGACAGATAGGCCGCGGCCCGGCGCAGGACCTCGTTCTCCTGCTCCAGCAGCTTGATCCGCCGACGTGCTTCCCCCAGTTCTGCGCTCTCCTGGCTGGTCACCCCGGGCTTGGTCCCGTCGTCGATATCCGCCCGGCGCATCCATTTCCACAACGTCATCGGGTGGACCCCGAAGTCGGTGGCCACCTGCTCCACCGTGACACCCGGGCCGCGGTTCCTCGCGACCCGCACCACGTCCTGGCGGAACTCTTCGGGATAAGGCTTCGGCACAACGACATCCTTTCCACCCGCCCTACAGGGCAAGCCAGTTCAGATGTCACCCGATCGTGCATCAGACCCTATTGAGGTCGCGTACCTGGCTGATGGCGCGGTAGCGATGCGAAACGCGGCTCATCCCGAGGACCCTCCCCTCCGATACACGGCCGCCGAGTGGAAAGCCTTCACCCTGGGCGTTCGCGACGGCGAGTTCGACGTAGAGGCCCAACCTGACGTCCAGATGAGCTGCTGCTCCATGTACGACGTCGGTGAGTGAGCTGGACGGTGCGACCTGGCACAAGTGCAGCTATAGCGGTAGCGACAACGGCTGCGTTGAACGTGGCAAGCTCCGTTCCAGCCGACAGGCCGTACGGGGCGCAAAGACCGTGAATGGGTGGCCCAGATCTTCGATGCGGCGATCTGGCTGACCTTCGTAGACAGCGTTCGAGATGACGCCGTCTGACGTTTACAGACGGGCCCGGCCTCCCTCCCCTGGGAGGCCGGGCAAGTGCTGTCAGCCAGAGTTAGAACGGCACGCCACACCGCAGAATCACGTTCGCGTACGGCGTGGCCTCCGGCCCGGGGGCTGGTAGCCCCGCATCTTCAGGTGTCACGTATTCGCGAACAATCCGACGGGCGGTCACGATGAAGAAGGCGACGACGATGTGGCGGCAGCCTGATCCCGGATCTGGTCATGGCGTGTGATCCCATCGATGGCGTCATGCCAGAGGGGCCGTTCGCGTGACCGCGACTCGCTTCTCTTCCTCATCTCCGAGGAGGCCGCCTGCCCGGTACTGCGTTCCGTGCATGACCCAGCCGTTCCTGAACGCCACGGAAGCTACCCGCATCGCAATCGATTTCCTGACTCTGTTTGTTGCGGCCGAGTCCAGCTGCCCGAACCGCTGGATGAGCTAGTGCTGGAGCTGGTCGCCACCTGGGCGAGGAACACGCTGTTCCGGTACGAAGGGGCTGACTCTTCCCCGGCCGCGCGGCAGGCAGCCGATCCACCCTCCAACTCTTGCTGCCACTGATCAAGGCCGGCGTCAAGGCGCGACAGGGTCGCGGCACGGCCCTGCTCACCCTCGCCACCCGGGTACCCGCCGGGCTCCTGGTCAAGATGCTCGGCGTCCGCATATCCGTCGCCGTCACCTGTCAACGAACCAGCGAGTGCGACTGAATGAGCTACGCCGACGATGTCGCCGCCCGCTCCACCTCCAAGGCGCCGGCACAACCGTGCAGTGAGCCCGGACTCGGGGCCAGAAGCGGCCGCACGATGCATGTTCTCGCGACCCACCTGGGATCACCGTCTCGGTCGGCACCTCGCGCACGAGTTGGGAACTCGTCTTGATGGGCCGCTTGATATTCCATCCGGCAAGGACAAGGGCCAGCATCCCTCAGGTGCCACCGCCTACCGCATCCTTACCGACGACGACGCACCCGGCGGTGCGGCCTGAAACCGCAAAATCGGCGCCCCGCCCGGCCTGCGTCAGCTGGTCGGGGATGAGTGCGGGCCGACGCGTGCGCCGGGCGGCCCGAGCCGGTAACGGAGGAACAGGTATGAATCCCGTCGCCGCGCGCTGATCAGGTCTGTCCACAGTGGTCGGCTCGGAAGCAGTTCGAGGCCGGCGATCAGTCCGGGGCGGGGGGAGTCGGCCCGGCCGGCGAGCACTGGGGATGTGGTGAGGAACAGTTCGTCCAGCAGGCCCTCACCGAGCAGGTGACCGATGAGGTGCGGCCCGCCCTCGGTGAGCACCACGGTGTGCCCGTTGGCGCGGAGGGACGCGAGCACGTCGGCCATACGGAGGGTGGTTCCCTCGGCCGGGATGACTGTCTTGGATGCGGCCGGCAGGCGTCCGTCGAGTCGGCGGGCGCCGTCTGCTGTGGTGGCTACGAGTGCGCCTGCCTGCAGGGCGGGGTGCTCGGTGGGCACTTCGCCGCTGGCTGAGACGACGACCAGTTGAGGCTGAGTGGCGTGTCGCAGGCTGCGCCGCAACTCGGCGAAGTGGGGAGCGGCTTGCGGACAGAGGTGGTCGGGTGTCCATTGGTGGCCGGGTGTGGCCCGGAGCGTGCCGGCCCCGATGAGTACGGCGTCGGCGCATGCGCGCAGCAGTCCCATGACGAACTGGTCAGCCGATGCGCTTCCGCTGATCGCCGAGCCGGAGTCGGGATATTCGGGGCCAAGGGCGACCACTCCGTCGAGGGAGGTGACGAAGTTCGCGTACACGCACGGCGGGTTGAAGCCCAGGTCTCCGCCGTAGGCGGTTGCCAGCGCCGGAGGCAGACCGGAGCGGGGCTGCCCGGCCTCCTCGTACAGCAGCTCCAGTGGCTCCGACAAGACCGGCGTTCCGTCGGTGGGAGGGGTGGTGTGGTGCTCAGCCATGTCCGGCCAGGCCCCGTTGGTCGCACAGCGTGAAGAATTCGGCCCGCAGTTGCGGATCGTCATCGTAGGTGCCCCGCCAGTGGGTGGTGCGGGTGGTGGACTCGATCTCCCGTACCCCGCGCATCTGCGTGCACAGGTGCACCGCTTCCAGGTGGACCGCGACGCCATGTGGCTGCAGGATCTCCTGCATGGATTCGGCGAGCTGGCGGCCGATGCGCTCCTGCATCGAGAACCGGCGGGCGAACAGCCGCACCAGCCTGGTCAGCTTGGACAGTCCGAGGATGTGTTCGTGGGCGATGTAGCCGAGGTACGCCTTGCCGAAGAAGGGCAGGCTGTGGTGCTCGCACAGGGAGAAGAACGGGATCGGTCCTTCGACGATCTGGCTGATCCGGCAGTCGGAACCGCCGTGGCATTCGGTCTCGAATGCGGTGACCAGCTTCTCGTCGCCTTCGTATCCGCTGGTGGCGTCGAAGAGGGCGCGCAGGAAGCGGCGGGGGGTGTCGGCCGTGGCCGCTGGCCCGGCGGCCAGGCCCAGCGCCGCGAAGATTTCCTTCAGGTAGTCCTCGAACCGCTGCCACTCTTCGGTGGTGATCTGCCGCGGAGAGACCGCTGCCCACTCCACCTCGTCCGTGACGGGGAGGACGCCTTCCCCGACCAGCCCTGCGACGGGCGGGGGACCGTTCGCCTGCGGCAATTGATCATTCATGAGCAACCTCGCAACACGATCAACGTTGCGGAACATCTTGCTTGGGTTGGTCACAGCCATTATCGACCGATTTCCAGGTGAACGCTGCATGAGCTGACGCCGCCCCCTGCGGCAGCGCGGTGAGGCAGGAAGCGCGTCCCGGTGCCGAGTGGACCCCGTGATCTACTTCCCGGTCCTGCAGAGGGCCGCTGACCTCCGTGTCCGGCAAAACTTGCCGCCCTGTCGAAAGCATGACAATACCGTTGCTTCTGTGGGTCACTGCCCTCTGCAGGTCGAGGTGATGGTCGGTGGCGGACGGTGTTGGCTGGCCAGTTGGTCGGGACCTTGACGCCGAACGGGCAATGCGGCGTTTGCTCCTGATCCTCCGTTCCAGATACCCATGCATCGGCAACAGAGCGAGGACGATGGCCGAGCTGAGTGCTCGCTCGTCGCCCGCCCCTCCCCAGCTGACCTGAAGGGAGCCAGGGTGCTGCCCCTGGCCCGCTGGTGCCAATCGCGTGCTGGCCCTTCTACTGCTGCCTGCTGCCTCCGTCAGGTGCACAAACCATCACTCCGTGCGCAGCGGCACGGGCATCCGGGGGCCTCTCTCGTCCTCGGATTGACCAGTACCGAGGTCCTGCACCACGCGCCACCGTCGCCGTGTTCCAATCGTGGCATCCGCCACTGTCGGATGAACGCGCACGGCGGGTGCCGGGTCCGCTGCGAGCCCACGCCGTGTGACGCCCGTCAGTGCCCGCAGTGCTCAGCGGGCCACTCGCTGCCGCAGTTGGTCGAGGTAACCGTCGTAGGCCGCGGCGACGTCCTCCAGGTAAATCATTGAGGGCAGGTCGATGAGTGGCTGATGAGTGAGGAGGAAGGCCGCGGTCTCGCGGACGACGCGTTCTTCCGTGGCGCTGTCGGGGCCCACAGCGTCCAGAACGTCCGGGCTGGCACGGAACCGCGACTCGGTCTCACTCGCGCCGCTGCGGATCACGACCAGGTACTCGTGATCGCCCAGTGCCTGGACGTGGTATTCCACCGACTCATCGGACATATCGTCACTGTATCCCGGTAGTGCGGAAAGCCGCGCAAGCCGGATGAGGCGGGCATGCCATCCGGTGTGCGGATGCGAACCCCGGGACTCCGAGTGACGATGGACCGAAAAGCATCTCCGGCGAGGACGACGGCAGTCAGGAGGAAACCGCAACGCTCGCTTCGGCCGGACCGCGGGTAGGAGCGGGAGCACCATGAATCCGTTGAGCATACTGAGCGATGCTGGGGTATCGATCCGGCTCGACGAGCTGAGCCGGGAGAAGCCGGTGTCCGGAAGCCTTGCCGAACTGGTTGCTCGGAACCATGTCGTCGGGGCGACCCTGAACCCAAGGATCTTCGCTAAGGCGATGACGGGCGGGCAGGCGTGCGACGGACACACCGCCGACCTCGCGGCCCGCAGCGTAGAACCGGGTGGGGCTGTGCGGGCGCTGACCACGTTGGATGCGCGGTGCGCGTTCGATGTGCTGCGACTGGCCTACGAGGCGGCCGGCGGAGACGATGGGCGGGTCTCGATCAAGGTCGACCCGAGGCTGGCGCATGACACAGCGGCGGCGATCGCGGAGGCATGGGCGCTGTGGTGGCTGGTCGACCGGCCCAGCCTGTGCGTGAAAGTCCCGGCTGCCCGGCAGGGCCTGTCGGCGATCACTACCCTCCTGGCCGAGGGGGATCAGCATCAACGTAACGCTGATCTTCTGACAGCAACGCGCTCCAGATGGAGCGAAGCATCGCCGGGCTTGGACAGGCGCCGCCGTACGCGAATCGGCCTGGTGCCATGAGCATCCGGCCGGAACGAGTGGGCGGGTATGCCGCGCTGCGGGACTACGCGGTGACCGGGGACGGTCGCTCCATCGCTCTGATCGGCCGGGACGGCACGGTCGACTGGCTGGCCTGGCCGGACCTGGACTCGCCGACCCTGTTCGCCGCCCTGCTCGACCCGGCCCGCGGCGGCAGGTTCCTCCTTCAGCCTGAGGGGGCCTACACCGCCGCCCGCCGCTACCTGCCCGGCACCAATGTGCTGGAGACGACGTTCACCACCGCAGGCGGCACGGTCCGGGTGACCGACGCGCTGACCCTTCCCGACAGCCACTCCTTGGCACCCGGCAGGGAACTGGTCCGGCGGGTCGAGGGCCTCGCGGGCAGCGTTCCGATTCGCTGGAGCGTCCAACCACGCTTCGGCTACGGCGCCGGCGCACCGCACGTGGCGCTCCGTGCGGGCGTTCCGGTGGCCACCCGCGGCCCCGATGCAGTCGGGGTCTGCGCCTGGAATGCCGGCCGACCGCAGTGCACGGCCGACTCAGTCACCGCACGTTTCCATGCCGAATCCGGTACCCGGGCTCTGATCGCGTTGCCGTACGCGTACCAGGAACCGCTTGTACTCCCCCTCCGTGGCGACTGCGAGGCCCGCCTGGACCACACGATCACCACCTGGCGAGAGTGGGCGGACAACCGCACCTACGCCGGACCCTGGTGCGAGGAGGTACTGCGCAGCTCTCTCGCGCTCAAGCTCCTGGTCTTCGCACCGTCGGGTGCGGTCGCCGCCGCCGGGACCTGCTCGCTACCAGAGGAGCTCGGCGGAGAACGCAACTGGGACTACCGCTTCAGCTGGGTCCGCGACTCCGCGTTCACCCTGGACGCCTTCCTCAAGCTGGGCTGCGCGCCGGAGGCGGCGGGATATTTCTGGTGGCTGATGCATGCTTCCCAGCTCACCCATCCCCGCCTGCGCGTCCTGTACCGCCTCGACGGCGGTACCCGCGCCCCTGAGCGGGCCCTGCCCCTGTCGGGCTACCGCGGCTCGGCGCCCGTGCGCGTGGGCAACGCAGCCGCCGGTCAACTCCAACTCGACACCTACGGGGAACTGCTGCAGACCGCCTGGCTCTACACCAACGCGGGCCGGCGGCTCGACGCCGACATTGCCCGCAGACTCGCCGAGACCGCCGACTTCATCTGTACCCTCTGGCACCAGCCCGATGCCGGCATCTGGGAGGTGCGCAGCGGCCCGGAGCACTTCACACAGTCCAAAATGATGTGCAGGATCACTCTCGACCGTGCCCTTGACCTGGCTGAACGGCAGCTGATCCCCGACCGGCACCAGGCCCGTTGGCGGCGCGAACGACAGGCCGTCGCCGAGTTCGTCGACGACCGCTGCTTCAGCCCGCGGCTGAACAGCTACGTGCGCTCCGCGGACAGCGACGACCTCGACGCCGGCCTCCTGCTCGGGCTGCTGCACGGGTACCGCCCGTCTGGCGACCCGCGCATGCGCGGCACTGTCGCAGCAATTCAGCGGGCCCTGCAAGACGGCCCCTACGTCAACCGCTACCTCGGCTCCGACGGCCTGGCCGGTGGAGAGGGCGCCTTCCTCGCCTGCTCGTTCTGGCTCGCCGAAGCCCTTGCCCGATGCGGCCACGTCGATGACGCCGTCCATCTGATGGACGAGCTCATAGCCCTCGCCAACGACGTCGGCCTCTACAGCGAGGAAATCGACCCCACCACCGGCGACTACCTCGGCAATCTGCCCCAGGGCCTGACCCACCTGGCCCTGATCAGCGCTGCCTGCGCGATCGGGGAGGCCACCCGATGAGCATTTGGGCCGCGATGGCGGGCGGATTCACAGCAACCCTTGTCCTGACAACATGCCTGCGTACGGCCAATGCCTTCAACCTCACCCGTATGGACCTGCCGTTTCTGCTCGGCGCCGCCTTTACCAGCGACCGGACCCGCGCCAAAGCCCTCGGCTACGGCGCACACTTCATCAACGGCCTGATCTTCGCGCTGCTCTACTACGCGGTCTTTTCCGCGATCAGCTACAGCAGTTGGTGGCTGGGCGCCGTCTTCGGCCTCATCCACGGCCTGTTCGCCGGCACCGCGCTGGTCGGCATCCTGCTGCCCCTCGTCCACCCCCGCATGGGCACCACCGACACCAGCGCCCCCGACGTCGCGCTGCTCGAACCACCCGGCTTCCTCATGCTCAATTACGGACTCGGCACCCCCACCGTCACCCTGGTCGCACACGTCGGCTACGGCACCCTCGTCGGAGGGTTCCTGACATCGAGTTGAGAGCCTGCCGGCCACCACCGCCTGGTCCGGGGCGGTGCATCAGGCACGAGAGGACGGACCCACCGGACTCGTGCGATGGAACCTGCAGCGGAGCAAGATAGAACGCCCGCCGTCTCGCGCTGATCAGGCCGGCTCACACGGGGTGGTCGGGCAGCAATTCCAGTCCGGTGACCAGGCCCGGGCGGGAATTGTCGGCCCGCCCGCCGGCACAGGGGAGACGGTCTGGGACGAAGTCGATGCCGAGTTCGCCCCACGGCAGTTCGCCCGGGTCCCGGCGGCCAGGCAACGAGATGGCCTGCCTGTCGACGACCAGAGCGTCACCGTCGCCGGATGCGTCGACGTTCCTTCCTTCCGTAGCGTCCGTAGCCGGTGTCGTGGGCGCAGCAGGCAGGCGAGGCTCTCGGCACTCACCAAGCCGGTGACTTCGACACCGCCGCTCTCGTGAAGATCTTGAATGCGGCCCATCCGATGCGACCGAGCCCATTGACGGCGATGCGCCATCCGGCACCTTCTTCAATTTCCGAGCCATACGGGCATACCTCCGGGCTCCGTCCCAGCACCTCACCGCTCAGCCCGCAGGCGGCCTGGGCTGCACGGGTGAAGGGACTCCGCGTCGGCCGGGTGTCCGCCCTGCCGAGTAGTCCCCCCCGTTCTGGAAGGGCAAGCTGCTCGTCCTGGTGCTGCTCGGCTTCGCCGCGACCGACTTCATGATCACGATCACGTTGTCGGCGGCGGACGCCACTGCGCACCTGACGAAGAACCCGCACCTGACGGGTGTGTTGAGCGGTCACCGCGTGGTGGTCACCCTCGTGCTGATCGCAGGGCTGGGCGCGGTGTTCCTGAAAGGGTTCACCGGGGCGATCGGGATTGCGGTCGCCCTCGTCGGGGCCTACCTGGCACTGAACGTGGTGGTCGTGGGAACGGGCCTGTGGCAGGTGGTCACCGCTCCCCACCTGATCACCGACTGGTCCCATGCCCTGACCGCCGAGCACGGCAGCCCGCTGGCCATGGTGGGGCTTGCCCTGCTGGTCTTCCCCAAGCTGGCTCTGGGCCTGTCCGGTTTCGAGACGGGCGTGGCGGTCATGCCGCATGTGGAAGGGGCCACTGGCGACACCGAACAGTTCCCCACCGGCCGTATCCGAGGCACGAAGAGGCTGCTGACCACGGGTCCGTCAATATGCCCGGCAGCGGGTCTGTAGAGCGGAGCCTGTCACCCAGCACCACCACGGCGTTCGCCCCGCCGCTGAGGCATTCATCATCGATGGATTCCGTCTTGAACGACGCCATCGATGACGGGCTGGGAGATCAGGAGGGCCCGCAGCGGGAACGGTAGGTCGACACGCGGCGGTGATCGAACAGCCAGGTGGGTCTCGTTGCCGTTGACGCGAGCGGCCATGTGAGGGACAGCGAATCGGCGTTCTGCCAGCAGGCTGATGACGAGGTGATCCTCATCGCCTCCGGTGGCGGCGATGAAGAGTCCGGTGGTGTGCGCCCCGGCGTGCTCTCGGAGGGGCGCCTTCGCAGGCAGCTCCTGCGACGAGCCGTACGGCGAGGTGGCCTTGAGTTCGGCGATGCGGTCCTCATCCAGGTCGACGAGGGTGACATCAGCTGCGGGCCGCGGCGAGGACCCGGACGATCAGGGCGCCGAGGCGGGCCTGCCTCGCCACCAGCACCTTCATGTCCTGAACTCCATGTCCAGAAAACTCGGTGCGGCTGATCAGCGCGCAAGAATCACCAGCACAACAACGAACACGGCGAGAGTTGAGAGGAAGAGCCCCAGCAGCCGGACCTGTAGCGCGTGGTAACGGCTGGAGTAGTGACACTGCAACTCCCGTGCCCGGTCGGTGACGCGTTGGAGGGCTGCACGCGAGATCTGGAGCCGGTGTGTGGTGTAGAGGCGTACGACCTCTTCGCGTTGAGCTGTTGTCAGCCATGTCAGCTGTGCAGCGAACGCCTCGGCGCAGTTGAGGGCCTCGGTCACTTCGGCCTGTGCCAGCAGATGGCCCTCCAACTCGTTCAGGCCGCGCGCACATTTTTGGTTGTGTCGCTCGGCACGCATTCCGAGGCTGGAGCGCTTCACCGTTCATCGCCTTCGCCATGCCTCAAGAGCGCTTGCCTGGAAGAGTCGTCCAGCAGTTCCGTCTCTGTCGCGGCGATGCCCGGGTGGTGCAGGTCGAACGCCGGCGATTCACTGCGGATACGGGGAAGGGTGACGAAGTTATGCCGTGAGGGCGGGCACGATGTAGCCCATTCCAGGGATCGGCCGTAGCCCCACGGGTCATCCACCCCGACCTTTTTGCCGTATTTGGCTGTCTTCCACACATTGTAGAAGAATGGCAGCGTCGACAAGCCCAGGAGGAAGGAACTGATGGTGGAGATGGTGTTCAGCGCGGTGAACCCGTCCGCCGCCAGGTAGTCCGCGTAACGACGGGGCATCCCTTCCGCACCAAGCCAGTGCTGAATCAAGAAGGTGCCGTGGAAACCGGCGAACAGTATCCAGAAGGTCATCTTGCCCAGCCGCTCGTCCAGCATCTTGCCCGTCATCTTCGGCCACCAGAAGTGGAAGCCGGAGAACATCGCGAAGACAACGGTGCCGAAGACCACGTAGTGGAAATGAGCGACGACGAAGTACGAGTCCGTGACGTGGAAGTCCAGAGGCGGCGAGGCCAACAGGACGCCGGTCAGGCCACCGAAGAGAAACGTGACCATGAAGCCCGTCGCCCACAGCATCGGAGTTTCGAAACTCACCGATCCCTTCCACATGGTGCCGATCCAGTTGAAGAATTTCACACCGGTCGGGACCGCGATGAGATAGGACATGAAGGAGAAGAACGGCAGCAGGACGCCGCCTGTGGCGAACATATGGTGCGCCCACACCGTCACCGAAAGACCGGCGATCGTGATGGTCGCGCAGATCAGCCCCACGTATCCGAAGATCGGCTTTCGGCTGAACACCGGGATGACCTCGGTGACGATGCCGAAGAACGGCAGCGCGATGATGTACACCTCCGGGTGCCCGAAGAACCAGAACAAATGCTGCCACAGCAGTGGTCCGCCATTGGCGGCGTCGAAGACATGGGCGCCGAATTTCCTGTCTGCCTCCAGACACAGCAGAGCGGCGGCCAGCATCGGAAAGGCCAGGAGCACCAACACCGCGGTGAGCAGCACGTTCCACGTGAAGATCGGCACGCGGAACATCGTCATGCCCGGCGCGCGCATGCAGATGATCGTGCTGATGAAATTGACCGAACCTAGGATCGTGCCGAATCCGGAGAAGGCCAGGCCCATGATCCACATGTCGCCACCGATGCCCGGCGAATGGACTACGTCGTTCAGCGGCGCATAGGCGAACCAGCCGAAGTCGGCTGCGCCCTGCGGCGTGAGGAAGCCTCCGACCGCAATGAGCGAGCCGAACAAGTAGAGCCAGTAGGCGAACATGTTCAGGCGCGGGAACGCTACGTCGGGGGCGCCGATCTGCAACGGCATGATCCAGTTCGTGAAGCCGGCGAACAACGGTGTCGCGAACATCAGCAGCATGATCGTGCCATGCATCGTGAACGCCTGATTGAACTGCTCGTTCGACATGATCTGCAAGCCAGGGCGGGCCAATTCGGCGCGCATGACCAGCGCCATGACGCCGCCGATAATGAAGAACGCGAACGATGTGATCAGATACAGCGAGCCGATCGTCTTGTGGTCGGTGGTCGTCAACCACGCCACCACCATCTCGCCGCCCCGCATCCGCTGCGGATTACCGTGGTCGCCGGGTACGGCTGCTCCCGCACTGTACGTTGTGGTCACTGCGGCACACTACGGTCAACGGTCACGCATATGCCTGACAGCCACCATGGCGTTGCTCCACCGAGCTTGACCGATTCCTCCGCTCGGGTGCTTCTTGCGTCGTGTCCGGAGACGAGGTCGGAGTGCCGAGTGAGCGGGCCAATGGCGCTGAGGCGAGTTGAAAGTCCTTAAGGTGCTCAAATCGGAGCACCAGTGTGACTGCTGCGATGATGTCCAGCGGTTCTGAAGTGTATTGCAGAAGACCGCGATGCGGGCATTTTCACTGATCTCGATGAGCGGGCTCTGCGGTGACGCCCGGGGACTAACTGCGCGGTCTTTCGCCGGGCACCTCCCGCGGGGACACTGGCGGGCGGAGTCCCCGCACGAAGCGATGACACCGCGCTATTGGATTGTGGAGGAATGAGTCCGCCTCCAAGGGGGAGTTCACCGCCCGAGCATGCTGGGCGGCAAGAAGTCAGCGCCGCGGTCACGCCGCCGCGCGGTTTCCGTGGGAGAGCCGGTCGGCGAGGACGGCGGCCTGGCTGTGGTCGACGTCGCGGGTGGCAGTGAGCAGGGTTACCCGGCCGTGGCGGGCCATTTCGGCTAGTTCGCGCAGGGCTTGTTGGTGGTCGGGATCGCGCAGTTCGTCCAGGTAGCGCCGACGGAACTCCGCGTAGCGCTCGGGATCGTGGGCGTACCAGCGGCGCAGTTCGGTCGACGGAGCGACGTCGCGCATCCATGCGTCGAGGTGGGCATCCTCTTTGCGCAGCCCTCTCGGCCAGACGCGGTCCACCAGAACCCGGACGCCGTCCTCACGTGAGGTTTCCTCGTAGATGCGGTGATATCTGATGTTCTTGGCCTTGGTCATAATTCCTCCGGGGCACTGGGGTGCCGCCGCTCTCATGGGTGGCGGGTCGGTGGCCTCGCCGGTGCGGGTACCGAGAAAGCGGGTGGGTCATGCCTGATGCCGAGGCTTTCCCGCTCCGCGCGGCTGCCCGGGCTCGCACGTTGGCGGGTCTGGACGGGCAATTGGTGCGCTGCCGGGCCTGCCCGCGCCTGGTGGCGTGACGGGAGGAGGCCGCCAGGGTCAAGCGTCCGGCGTTTCGGCACTGGGAATACTGGGGACGGCCAGTACCCGGCTCCGGTCCCGCAGACGCTGCCATGGTCATCACGGGGCTCGCGCCCGCGGCACACGGCGCGAACCGGACGGGCCGGATGTTCGCCGACGACCGGACCGGTGACCTGCTGTTCGCGACGCTGCACGGGCTTGGGCTGGCTTCCCAGGCGGCTTCGACGCGGCGGGATGATGGGCTGGAGCTGAACGGGGTCAGGGTCACCACGCCCGTGCGCTGTGCGCCGCCGGGCAACCGGCCTACGCCAGGTGAGCGGGACACCTGTCGCCCGTGGCTGGTTCAGGAGTTGCGGCTGTTGCGGCCGACGGTGCGTTCCGTTGTCGTTCTGGGTGCCTTCGGCTGGCAGGCCGCTATGCCGGCCCTGGAGCACGGGATGGAATGTGCCCCGGCCCCGCCCGGCGTTCGGGCACAGGGTACGGGCGGCGCTGACGGCTGTGGACGGGTCGGGCGCCGTGGTGACGGTGTTCGGCTGTTATCACGTCAGCCAGCGCAACGTCTTCACCGGTCGGCTCACCCCGGCGATACTCCGGGAGGTGCTCGCCGGGGCTGCGTATGCGGCAGGTCTGCCCGCGGGCGGAAGCGCGTCCGGCCCTGGGCATCGGTGAACCGGCCTCGATCACCATGTGGCCAGCGCACCAGCCATTGCCGTAGTTGGTGCGGGTTCTGTCATCCGTGGCGCCGTTCCTAGTCGGCAGCAGTGGGACGCCGATGGGGGCCGGTGGAATGTGGCGGTCTCGCGCCCGGCCTGGCGTTCAGCACCATCGTTCGTTCCCGGCGTCTCCCTGGTCCGGGCGGTGTGGGAACCAGGGAGCAGTCGTGCCGGTGTGGACGGCGACCAGGTGCTCGTCGTAACCCAGCGGCTCGACCTGGACGTCACTGAAGATCAGGCATGCGGCACCGTGAGCGGTGGTTGGTCAGCCGTGCAGGCCGGCCACCACTCCGTCGGTCTGGTCGGGTGTGCGGATTGCGGGCCACTGGCTTTCCGGAGACGATCGAATGACAGGCAAGCTCTGGTGCAGGCCGCGGACGAGCAGCAAGAAGCCTTGAGCTGCTCACTCCGCTCGGCGCGCGGGAGGAGCGGCAGCGTCATGAATCCTTTGAACACGCTGAGCGATGCCGGGGTGTCGATCTGGCTGGACGATCTGAGCCGGGAACGGCTGGTGTCCGGGAGCCTGGCGGACCTGGTTGCGCGGGACCGGGTGGTGGGTGTGACCACCAATCCGACGATCTTCGCCAAGGCCATCACGAGCGGCGACGCCTACGACGACCAAATCCGTGACCTGGCGGCCCGCGGAGTCGGGGTCGGTGAGGCGCTGCGGGCGCTGACCACGGCCGATGTCCGGCGGGCGTGCGACGTGCTGCGCCCGGTCTACGACGCGACGGACGGTGTCGACGGGCGGGTCTCCGTCGAGGTCGACCCCCGGCTGGCGCATGACACCGCGGCGACGATCGCAGAGGCGCGGGCTCTGTGGTGGCTGGTCGACCGGCCCAACCTGTTCGTGAAGATCCCGGCCGCCCGGCAGGGCCTGCCGGCGATCGCCACGTGCCTGGCCGAGGGAATCAGCATCAACGTCACGCTGATCTTCTCCCTCGTCCGGTACGACCAGGTCATGGACGCCTTCCTCAGCGGGATGGAACGCGCCCGCGACACGGGCCGGGATCTGTCGAGGATTGGCTCGGTGGCCTCGTTCTTCGTCTCCCGGGTCGACACCGAGGCGAATACGCGGCTGGACAAGATCGGCACTGCGCAGGCGTCAGAGTTGCGCGGCCGGGCGGCGATCGCCAACGCACGGCTGGCCTACCAGCACTACGAGCGGGTGTTCTCCTCACCCCGCTGGCAGACCCTTCGGAAGGCGGGCGCCCACCCGCAGCGTCCGCTGTGGGCCTCGACGTCCGTAAAAGACCCCGCCTACCCCGACACCCGCTACGTGACCGAGCTCGTCGCGCCAGGCGTGGTCAACACCATGCCCGAGGCCACCTTGCGTGCGGTCGCCGATCACGGCCACGTACCGGCCGACTCGGTCCGTGCCCACTACGACGACGCTCAGCAGGTACTCGATGGGTTGCGGGCCGCCGGCGTGGACTACGACGACCTCGTACAAAGCCTTGAGGACGATGGTGTGTCGAAGTTCGACGCCAGTTGGGAGCAGCTCTCCGAGCAACTCGCCGGCACGCTGCGGAGTCGGCCCGCAGCCCGGGAAGGGGGTTGACGATGTCCACGGAGGACGGGTGTGTGATCCGTCGGGGCCAGCCTGGCCGGGGCGAAGGCCGCGCAGACCCTGCGCGAGGAGGGCTTCGACGGCCCGCTGGCTCTGATCGGGGACGAGGGTGAACGACCCTACGAACGGCCACCTCTGTCCAAGGGCTACCTGTCCGGCACGGACGAGCGAGAGCAGATCTACGTCCACCCGCCCCAGTGGTACGCCGAGCACGACGTGGACCTGAGGCTCGGCAATGCGGTCACCACCGTCGACCCGGCCGCGCATGAGGTGACGCTCGCGGACGGCAGCCGGACCGGCTACGGCAAGCTGCTGCTGACCACTGGATCCTCACCGCGCCACCTGCCTGTCCCCGGTGCGGACCTGGAACGGGTGCTGTACCTGCGGCGGGTCGAGGACTGCGACCGGATCAAGGAAGCGTTCCGATCCGCGTCACGGACGGTGGTCATCGGCGCGGGCTGGATCGGTCTGGAGACTGCTGCTGCCGCCCGCACCGCCGGTGTGGAGGTCACCGTGCTGGAGATGGCCGAACTGCCGCTGTTGCAGGTCCTCGGCCGTGAGGTCGCCCAGGTCTTCGCAGACCTGCACAGCGACCACGGCGTGGATCTGCGGTTCGGCGTACACGTCGCCGAGATCACCGGCAGCGGTGGCGCCGCCAACGGGGTGCGGCTATCCGACGACACCCGCATCGACGCCGATGTGGTCATCGTCGGGGTAGGCATCAAGCCGAACACCGGGCTGGCGCAGGAGGCGGGCCTGGAAGTCGACAACGGCATCCGCGTCGACGAACGGCTGCGTACCTCTTACCCGGACATCTACGCCGCCGGTGACGTCGCCAACGCCTACCACCCTGTGCTGGGCAAGCACATCCGAGTCGAGCACTGGGCCAACGCGCTGCACCAGCCGCAGTCCGCGGCCAGGGCGATGCTCGGCCGGCAGGACACGGTGTACGACAAGGTGCCGTACTTCTTCACCGACCAGTACGACCTGGGCATGGAGTACGCCGGGTACGTCGAGCCCGGCGGCTACGACCAGGTCGTCTTCCGCGGCGACGTGGCCAGACGCGAGTTCATCGCCTTCTGGCTCGCCAGCAACCGGGTGCTCGCAGGCATGAACGTCAACATCTGGGACGTCAACGACCAGATCCAAGCCCTCGTCCGCACCGCCCAGCCAGTCGACACACGAAGGCTCACCGACCCACAGGTGCCCCTCGAGTCTCTCCTCCCCAACGCCCGGCACCGATGAGATATCCAGTGACCGGCCACCCCGTAGCTGGTGTGGCCGTGAGGTTCAGGTCCACCACCGGACGCTGGAGAGACCCGAGGCCCTCGACCCGCTCGCCGATGGCCGATGGCCGATGGCCGATGGCCGATGGCCGATGGCCGATGGCCGATGGCCGCCTGGAGACTACTGCACCGTTAGCGGAGCATGAGATACAACGACCACTTCCTGACGCTGATCGCACGGCTGCCCGACCGAGGATGTGAGCTGCCCGGGAAGAAAGCCCGATGACCGACACCCCCGTGCACGCCCCGCTGGTCCGACCGTGGACGGTACAGACGGCACCCCGCACGCCCGGCAGGCCGTGCTCTTCGCTCTGCATGAGGCACAACTGCCAGGCACCGATCTGCGGGCAGTGTGCGCCTACGACTACACCCCTGCTCGTCGTACGGGCCATGGATGGATGACCGTGCCGGTGGGGCGACGACAACCCGTACGAACAGCTTCGCGATGTCGCCCGGCAGGCGGTGACCGACACCGTCCACGAACCGGGCACGCCTTGCCGTGGGGATAGCCCAATCGGCACAGCGACCTCACTTCGTCACACGTCGGCTCCGGGCCAGTGTGTCGATAGTGCGGCAGCCTCAGCGCCGTAATTCGCCCGCCGGCTGCATGGTCCCGCACTGCTACGACCGAGAGGCATCAGCGAGCGTCGGATCGCGGCCGAGCCGAGCGCCGCGCCGACCGGCATCAACACCCGGCGGCCACATGGACGCCTTCTTCCTCCCATTCGGCTCCTGGTCATCTCGCGCTGCCCCGTTCCTGCCCCGACAGGCGGGGTGGCGCGGGACGCACGACAATCTGGGCAGGTGCGAGGTGATCGGGCCCATGCTGCGGATTGCCTACTTCCTGCATGAGGAGGCGGGGTATGGCGAGTGCGGACCAGCCGTGACCGGGCAGCGGCCTATGGCGGATGTACTGGTGGTCTTCGGGATCACCGGGGATCTGGCGCGGAAGATGACGTTCCGGGCGTTGTACCGGCTGGAGCGGCGTGGCTTGCTGACCTGCCCGATCGTCGGTGTGGCCAGCGACGAGCTGTCTGGTGACGAGTTGGTCCAGCGCGCGAGGGAGGCGATCGCCGGCGCGGGAGAGCAGTTGGAGGACGCGGTGTTCGCCCGGCTGGCCGGTCGGCTGTCGTACCTGGCCGGGGATGTCGCTGACGGTTCACTGTACGACGGGCTCGGTGAGCGGCTCGCCGATCGCCGGCGCCCGTTGTACTACCTGGAGGGTGCCGCCCTCGCTGTTCGGGCCGATCGTCGAGCGGCTCGCGGCTGCCGGGTTGACCGAGGGCGCACGGGTGGCGGTAGAGAAACCCTTCGGGCACGACCTGGCCTCCGCCCGGCAGCTCAACGCCCGGCTGCGCGCAGTGCTGTCCGAGGACCAGATCCTGCGAGTGGATCACTTTCTGGGCAAGGAACCGGTCATCGAGTTGGAGTATCTACGGTTCGCCAACTTGGCGCTGGCGACCCTGTGGGACCAGGGCAGCGTCTGCTGCGTGCAGATCACGATGGCCGAGGACTTCGGGGTGGAGGACCGAGGCGCCTTCTACGACCCGGTCGGGGCGCTGCGCGATGTGGTGCAGAACCATCTGCTGCAGGTGCTCGCTCTGATCGCGATGGAGCCGCCGGCCGGGGCGGGCGCGGCCCGGCGCGTCGTATGCGAGCGCACCAGATCAGCCGACGCGCGTTTTCGGTAGACGTACCGACATCATCACCACGAGCGAATCTCCGAAGGTCAGTGAAGGTGCGGCACGACCAGCCCTTGCGAGTAGCTCCTGCCGAGGACTCGAACCTGCGGCTACAGGGAATTGAGACTCACTCGGGGTCGCCCGCCGTGTGCCGCCACGCGCACGCGGCCGGGGCGGGCGGGCCGGTCCCAACCGCGGAATACGGCCACGGGGCCGACAGCGGCCCGGCACGCCGCTTCGGGCGGGACACAAAAACCGCGGTCAACGGAGCTTATGACGGCGGATTTGGGAACGCCCCCCGGCGTTTGATAGCTGACGCTTCATCAGGAGCAACCCGCGCATATCCAGCGACCGTACGGATAACGATGGATGACGACAGGTGACGACGCATCAGTTTCACCAGCGACCAACCAGCGACCGTAGTCCCGGTGGGGTGGGCCCCAAAACGGGCTCACCCCGTCTGATCTGCGAGTTTGACTGGGCGCGGACGATCAGTTATTCCTGCGCGCGACACATTGAACCCGAACGTCAGACACGGGGCTGCCACCTGCGGAGACGGCGATTGGGCTCTCACATCCAGCACCGATCCAGCGTGGTCGGCTCCTGACACACAGCCCCGCTGTGCGGTTTCGCCCAACGCCCCGGACGGCAACACCCCAGGGCTCAGGATATATCCTCAAGCATATCCAGGGTGTCGTCGGGACACCTCAACGGGCCGAAATTGAGGGGAACCAAGCGTACCGTGAAATACGTTGCACGGCACTCGGTGGACGCGGAAAAAATCCGAGCACGTATTGATTCACATGAGCCTTACAGCACCGAGATTTTCGAGCGCCTCGGCACGAAAAACGCCGTCCTGGAGCCCATATTCCAGGAGTCGTTTATGCTCGGCACACTGCACTGCGCGGTCGATCCAGCCGGAGTGCACAACGCGACAGTGCTTCATTTCAAGACGGCCCAGGAATCGTCGGTCGCCCTGTTCGTCGCCGCCGACGGACCTGCCGACCCGCTGCGCTACGACATCACCGGCCGGAGTTTCTTGCTCAAGAGAACGGGGCCGCGGCGATACCACAAGGTGGAGTACTGGCTGACTTCCCTCTGGCTCTCCATCGTCCTAAGGAACGCCGCTGGGATCGCCCGTTTGACATCGACCCCGATATCAGCCTTGCGTGAATCCGGTACACGGTACGACATCCGGTACGACGAATTCCAGTATTCTTGGATCGATTCGCTTCAGAAGTTCTTCCGCCGCGATGCAGAACTTGAGGCATCCTTCGTCGAAACCATGGAAGGGACAGCCCCTCACCGGACAACAGAAGTGTCCGAGGAGGTTCTTCTCGATCTGCTCTACCCGCCCATCGAAATATTCTACCATGTTCTCAGGCGTGACACGGACCAGTTCAACGAGTCGCTCCAGAGAGCACTCCACGCCCACAAGCGGTACTGGTCAACTCCCGACCGACGAACGACATCGTACGGCATGATCGCTCTCGCGCCTTTGGCGGTCACCGTACTCGCCAAGCAATCCGGCATGAACATTGAGGTCAAAAGCGAGTATCTGCCCCGCAACCTGCTCCTCGGAGAGCAGCTTCCCGCCTGAACTCTGCCAGCACGATGACCCGAAGGAATCGCCCCTCCGAACTGCGGCGGCACCGGACTGCTGCTGGACGTGCGCTTGTTCTTGCTCTTCCAACCGTTGCAGCGCGGTGCGTGCCGCGTCTCCGTGCCCCGGTGCGTGTCGGAGGGGGTGGCAGGAACGGTGAAGTAGCCCACTGGCCGACCTCGTTGACACGCGCGTGGGTCTCGAGCAAGCAGAGAGGCACGGGAGACGGTGGGTGTGGGACATTTCGACTGTACGAACACCGAGGAAATAGGCGCACTAGCGCTACGGTTCACTGCGGCCGATGTCGGATACCCGTGGACTTCAGAGAGCTCGAAGCAATGCTGCCAGGGCCAAGCGGCCAAGAACTGAGACCACCGCGAGTTCGCTCTCACCGTGCCCGTGTCCAACGCGGCGAGGGACGCGCTCACCCAGGCAACGGAGTTCCGGCGGAGGCCAATGCACTTTGCGCAATGTGACCGCATAAGTTCGCCGAGTGGGCAGTTGGGGCGGTTGGACCAGCAGTAGTCGCTGATGGGCTCGCCGCGCGGACCGGCTCGGGCGCGTCAGCCGGTTTTCGGTGTGGCGTCGTCGCGGTCGGCGAGGTGCTGGAAGAACTCCTCCAGCAGGGTGAAGAGCCCCGCGACAGCATGGCGGTGCTCGTCTTCCGACCTCGGCTCGGTCAATCGGCCCGCGGGAAAGACGACCTGCGCGACCTGTGCGGACCACATGAGGTTCTGGCCGACCTGGTTCGTGTCAGTGAGCCACTGCCGGAGTCCGTTCAACAGCGCTCCGCCACAGGCATAGTCGTAGCCGTTGAGGTAAGCCGTCACCGCGTCGTAGTTGATGCGGCCGACGTACATGCCCGGCCGCTTCCTGAAGTTCTCCCAGAATCTCTGGTGCGACTCGACTGGCCTTCCCCTGCCCCAGCCCCAAGCGGCCGGCATCCTGGAAAGGTCGGTACCGATGCGCCAGGAGCAGCACGACACTGAGCGTTTTCCAACCTCGCCTAACGAGCTCGTGCATGGTTGGCGGTGAGGCGTCGAGGATGGCGGCGGGACTCGATGTTCAGGTCTGCCGTGCCGACGTCAGGTCCGCGGTCTGCTGATGGGACAGCAGTCCGGGGATGGCCTGGATGGTCTGACTCATGTGCTCGCGGCGACCGAGGTGGCGGGCGAGTGCCCGCCAGTTCTTCAGATGGGCGATGCCGTGCTCGACCCAGATACGCCGTGAAGAATGCGCCTTGCGCTGCCGCTCGTACATCTCCTCGTACCAGTCCGGGGTGTTCTTCTTGATCTTGCGATGCGGTGGTGTCACCACCCGCCCGCCCGTCTGCGCACCCAGACCCTGGTAGCCGGCATCGGCGAGGATCTCTACCGGGGGACCGTCGTCCAGGAGCTTGACCAGCCCTAACCGGCGGGCGTGGGTGATGTCCGCGCAGCTTCCGGGCCTGGTCGGGCTGCAGAACAGCATCCGGCCGTCCGCGTCGGTGAGCACCATGGCCTTGACGGCATTCTGCTTGCTCTTGCCGGAGATGAACTTGTCCCGGTCCTTGCGTCCGGCGGCCGGCCGCCGGACCCGGATCTCGGTGCCGTCGACGATCCCGGTCTTCCCGCCGGCACCCAGATGGTCGACGACCTCGGCCAGAGTCCGCAGCCGAAGGCCAGGGCCCACAGTGCATCCTCGCTCGGCGAGCAGCGGTCGTACCTCGCCGATTGCGCGGGTGATGGTGGAGCGGTCCACGTCGAACCAGCAGGCCAGCACGTCGTGCGTGACCCCGTGGCGGAGATGAACGAGGGCGGCCAGGAGCCGGTCGACGAACACCAGCCGATGCTTTGCACCGGCACCCAGGGCGCGCTTCCGGGGTCTGGACGCAAGCCTGGCCTGGTGCCTCTCATGCCACAACGGGCCCAACCCGGCCAACGAGTGCAGCGATCACGTCAGCCGACAGGCCCGTGATCCTCCGGTCGCTGATGATCGCTGCACAAGACGCGTTCCCCACCACACAACCATGATTGGGATCGTCGGTTCCGGAGTGATCCAACCACCTCGGAGATCATTTCGTCAGGAGTTCTCAGCGTGCTCCTTGGGAACGATCTCGAAGAACTCGATGTCAAGGCTGTGCTCAGAACGACCGACCGCAGAAGCCAACTGCCGCCGTGCTTGTTCTGCCGCGACATCGTAAGTCGGCGACGGCGGCACCAACAGTGCGACAGGCAGGTCCTCCTGGGCAGGAAACTGCGTGTACCACCGATCTCCGTCGAACACGGCGGCCCCCGCGTAGATTGGCGTCCCGTTGCCTCCCTCGTGCCCGAAGAGGTGCGTCTCGACGTCATCAGGGTCGACGCCGAGATGGTCTGCGATCTCGCGGTTGATGTCATCGATCAGGTCATGGTCCGAGTCCGTGAGCACCACCACGGCCGGTCCGCCCGGCACCTCGACTCTGGCCCGGTACCGGGAGCCTTCGCGGGTGACGATGCCGAAGTAGATGTGACGAACGATGTTCATTGGACCCTCCGGTACATGTCGCGCTCTGCGCGCAGCAGATCCATCTCTGCGCCCCCCATCGGACAACGGGCCGGGAGCTGACGGCTCATCGGCGCACTCTGACACGGTCCAGTGGTGTCACGCACTTGCATATTTTTCGGAGATGGGAGCCCTGCTCAAGGCAGCCGCCGGAGTTGCCAAGGGGTCTTGCGGCCGCAGGCCATCTTCTTCAGCCGACGGCGTTCACAGCGCGCGCTGCGATACCGGCACAGCGGCGCGAACGGTCACGAAGGAGTCGCCGTTCCTTGGGGACGGGAAGACCGGGCAGTAGCGCGCGGTCACCATCGGCCGGAGGTTCGGGAGCCGACGCGATGGTGGGGCAGTTGGTCGCCCAGGCGTGAACCGTCGCCGTGGCCGCGCTCGATAATGGGGTGTGCGAGTGTTCCGGGCCGCTGCCGGCCCCACCCGAGAAGTCCCTGCAGAAGGGCCCGCCTCCGACGCCGCCCTGCTGCGTGCCGTCGCAGCGGGCGACGCCGATGCCCTCGCGGACTTCTATGACCGGCACGCGGGCTGGTTGCACGTCCGACTCACCCGGCGCTGTGCGGACGCCGAGACGGTGAGTGAGGTTCTGCAGGACACCTTCGTCGCGGTCTGGCGAACCGCGGGCTCCTTTCGTGCCGGTGCCTCCGGCGAGGCCGGAGGGTGGCTGTGGACCATCGCGGCCCGCCGCCTGGTCGACGCCCAGCGCGCGGCGGTACGGGCCACCCGCCCACGGGACACGGCGATGGCTCCGGAGCTCTCCGCCGAAGAGCACGTACTGGCACACGGTCTGGAGTTCGGAGACATGGGTGCCGCACTCGACCGCATCTCTCCGGAGCTCCGCATGGTGCTGCGGGCCACCGTCATCGACGGTCTGACCGTCCGCGAGGCGGCACTACACCTCGGCATACCCGAGGGCACGGTCAAGACCCGTTCGATGCGGGCCCGCCGTGAACTGCGCGCCGCCCTCGGCGCACTCGGGGCCCGGCCGCTGGGAGGGACGGCATGAGCTGGCACGTAACCGATCAAATGGCTGCGGCGTACGCAGAGGACCGGCTGCCGGAGTCGGACGCCTGGTCGCTGGAGAAGCACGTGGAGGGCTGTTCTGCCTGTGCGGGCCGGGTGTCGGCCGCGGTCGCTGCGACCGCGGCGGCACCGCGGCTGGCGGCGGTCCGAACGGCGGTACTGGACTTCGCCGGGACGGCTTTGGCCGAGGCGGCTCCCGCCGCCCCTGTGGAACGCCGCACCACCCGAAGCCGTGCCGCTGCCCTGCGCATCCGTCTCATGTGGGCCGCCGGTCCTGCGCTGCGGGGGCCGTGGCTGCTCTCGATCATCCTCGTCATCCTCGGCGCCGTGACAGCGGGCGCCGCCACCAGACACCACGGGGGCGGTCCGCTGCTCGTCGCGCTCGCTCCGGTCCTGCCCCTGGCCGGCGTCGCCGCCTCCTACGGGCCCTACGCCGATCCGATGCACGAGGTCACCGTCGCCACCCCGGGGGGCGGCCTGCGGCTGCTGCTCATCCGCACCACGGTGGTGCTCGCGACCGCCGTGCCGCTGGTCACCGCCGCCGGGTGGGCGCTGCCGCACTCCCCTGGCGTACCCGGGCCATGGGCCTGGCTGCTGCCGGGGCTCGCGCTGACCTTGGGCTCGCTGTGGCTCAGTTCGTACATCGGCTGCCGGCTCGCCTGTGCGCTGCTCGGCGGCGGCTGGTTGCTGGCCATGGCCGCACTGTCCATTGGCCCAGACCTGCCCGCCGACGAGCGGCTGGCCTCGGCTCTGTCCACTCTCACCGCCGCACCGGCGGCGCAGAGCACCTGGGGAGCGGCCGTCGTGCTGGGCGCCGGGCTGCTGGTCGCACGGCGGCACGCTTTCGACCACATCTCCTTCCACCGACTGGAGCGCCTGTGATCTCCGCACCACCAACTCGAGCGACGCCTGCGGCCTCCGCCCACATCAGCGAACTGACGGTCCGTCACCGTCGTACCACCGCGCTCGACCGCGTCACTCTCTCCTTCGACACCGGGGTGCACGGCCTCCTGGGTCCCAACGGCGCGGGCAAGACCTCCCTGATCCGGGTACTGGCGACGGTGGCCCGGCCCACTGCGGGCGCGGTGCACCTCCTCGGCGAAGACACCGCCATCCCGAAGGGACGCACCAAGATCCGCCGAAAGCTCGGCTATCTCCCCCAGGACTTCGGCTACTACCCGGGCTTCACCGTCCGTGAGTTCGTCGGCTACGTCGCCTGGCTCAAGGAGATCCCCCGGCACCGCGTTCCGGCCGCGGTGGAGCGAGCGGTCCGGCAGGTCGGTCTGGCCGACCGGATCGACTCCAAGGTCCGCACGCTCTCCGGCGGCATGATCAGGCGCGTGGGCATCGCACAGGCCATCGTCAACGACCCGGCCCTGCTGCTCCTGGACGAGCCGACGGCCGGCCTCGATCCCGAGCAGCGGGTCGAGTTCCGCACCCTGCTGCGGACGCTGGGCCAGACCTCGGCGGTGGTTGTCTGCACGCACCTGGTGGAGGACGTAGCCGCCGCGTGTGGCAACGTGACGCTGCTGGACTCAGGCCGCGTAGCCTTCCGCGGCACCACGCAGCAGCTCACCTCCCAGGGCGATGACGATACCGACGGCGACAACCCCATCGAGCGCGGCTACACAGCGGCACTGCACGCCCACAGGGCCGGCACCACACAGGGAGCCATCCTGTGACCGCCCTCCTGGAAGACCCGGCCGCAGTGCGCACACCCAGGACGCTGCTCCCGGCGGCATACACGACCGAGCTGCGCCGCGGGATCGGCCCGGCGATCGGCGTGCTGATCGCGGTCACGCTCACCTTCCTGATGTTCCTCGACGTGTCCGACTGGCAGGGCACCTGGATCCACACCACCGACCAGCTCCGCCGCACCGGCCCGCTGCTCTGCGGCCCCATCTCCGTCGCGGGCGGCTGCTGGCTGGGCGGCCGCGAGCGGCGCCGCCGCACCGGGGAACTGCGCGCGAGCATGCCGCGGGGGCCGTTGCGCCAGACCCTGCTCGCCTGTGCGCCCGCGGCGCTCTGGCCCGCGGCCGGCTACCTGCTCGCGGCGGCGGTCTGCCTGCTGACCACGCTGCCGGACGCGCAGTTCGGGCACCCGAACCTGTCCCTGACGGCGGCGGACGCGACGGCGATGGCCGCACTCGGCACGCTCGGCTTCGCCGCGGGCCGGGTCATCCCCTGGCGGCTGGCCGGAGTCGCCCTGGCAGCTGTGACCTATGCGGCACTGGGTATGACCGCGTACGGCGAGGACTCCCCGCTGCGATGGCTCAGCCCGGCCAACGAGCACTACGGGATCTGGGACCGGCCGACGTGGTGGGCGGGCCCGCTCCAGATGCTGTGGACCGGGAGTGTCGCCGCGACCGCCCTGCTCCTGTCCACAGCTCACCGACGGGTCCGAGCCGCGGTCCCGCTGGCCGCGACCGTGGTCGCTGGGACGCTGCTCGTGCAGGCATCGGCGGACGTGTGGCGGCCGAATTCCTCCATCGCCGCCCCGGTCTGCACCGGTGACGCACCGAAGGTGTGCGTCAGCCGTCTGCACAGCCGGTTGCTGCCCGAGATATCCGCGCAGGTGGACGCCGTTCACACGAAGCTCAAGGGCGTGCAACGAGTACCGAAGCGCTTCGCCGAATCGCCCCTCGACGACGACTTCAAGGCGCCGCCGACGGGTACCGCGATCCTGCCCGAAACCATCATTCCCCCCGACCGCCTCCGCATCGACAACGCGCGCACCTACCGGGGCTGGGTGGCGCACAGCGTGGCCACACCCGCATGCCGGGAGAGCGTCAGCTGGCCGGACGTGAGCGCCGGTGTCGTGGAGTGGCTCGCCGGCGTCCCCGACCCGACGATCGTCTACCACGGCGACCGCCCCGCGGCCATCGACCGCACCCGCCGCGCCCTGGAGAGGATGTCGGCACCCGAGCGCACCGCCTGGCTGACGGACTACTTCGCCGCAGTGGCCGATTGCGACCCGGGGCAGGTGCGCAAGCCGTGACTCTGTACGCCCGCTCCCGCGGACTCCCCACCCTGCTCATCACGCTGCTCGCCCTCGCCCTGGCCACCTGGTGGTGCGCCGACTGGATGCTCGACTCACCGCGCTTCGGCGGCGCCGTGGCACGGGTGCCCGTCATCACCCTGTCCGCCCTGCTCGCCGGCTGCGCCCTCGCCGCGTCGCTGCACGCACACTCCGCCGAACTCGAAGCCTGCGCCGCCCGCCGCATGGGGCGCTGGCGAGCGGGCCATCTGCTGCTCGGCACCGCTCTCTTCGCCGGTGTACTGGCCTCGACGGTGCTGCTCGATCCCGCGGAGTTCGGCGCCCAGGCCATGCTCCGCAACGTACTGGGAACCACCGGCCTCGCCGCCCTTTCGGCCGTCGTCTTCGGCGCCCGCCTCGGCTGGCTGTTGCCCCTGGCCTACACGGGCGCCGCCTACTTCGCGGCCCCGCGCGGCACCACAGGACCGCCCACCATCTGGGCCTGGCCCGTTCAGCCGGGCCCCCAGCCGGCGGCGTGGGCCACCGCGCTCACCCTGTTTGCCGCAGGCGTTACGGTCTGCGCCCTGCGCGCTCCTCGGGCGTCGCGCGGTGAGCGGTGAGCGGTGAGCGGTATACGGCTTCTGGCTCCCGTAGTGGGGAGGAAAACCACGCGGGGGGGTGTTCCCCCCCACGGCAATTTTTTCCCCCCCCACTACGGCATTGCGGTGGCACTCTTCACGCCGTTCGTTGGGCCTTTCCCGGGTCGGTTGCGTTGAGCACGTGCCAGGCGCCCACCGCTCCCTCACCGCAGCGGTTCAGTTCAACGCTTCTGCAGCGCACAAGCGAATCTCACTGACGGTCGTCCGGTGAAACCAGCAACTACTGACCTTCAAAGCAGGGGGTCGGCAGGGGCTGACGGGCCTTGAGCCCCTGCGGTAGCCCACTGCATGAGGTATGGGCAAGGGGGCGGGCTGACCGACGAGCGGTGGGCCTTTCGCGAGAGGCGCCCGGACGGGGTGAGGCAGGAGATCTTCGCCCATCTGATCGTCCACCACGCGACCTGCGACCTCCTCGGTGCGGCGCCCGCCTCACCCAGCCCCCTGCCGAACGGGCCCTCGTTCACGTGGGCCCTGCACGTTGCGCGCCGCCCGTTGATCGCGCCGTCCGGCTTTCCCCCTCGGGCCGCAGACGTGACCGTCGGCTCGGCATCACCGAGATGGTGGCCGCACTGCTGCCCCGGCGACGATCACGCGACTGCCCACGGAAGACCAGCTCCAGCGCCTCTGCCAGGCCAGAGCTGAAGCGCGCTTCGTCCCTGCTTACCGAAATGGTGGAAGAGGTTGAAAGCTGGGCAGAGGGAGTACCTTCCAGGCCAGCTCACGTCGATGGTGATGCCCAGCCTTGCGGGCGGCGCCTGTCCAAGGAACTGGCGTTCTCCTCCCCCGGCTGACCGGGCGCAGGCCCTGGCGCCCTCTTCCCCTCGCTGCAAGCGAGGCGGCCATCGCGCACGGGCGTGCAAGCTTGTATGCCACTTCAATTACGACGGAGGCCCCAGGCCCGTACAGAGTCTGTCGTTTCCCATCTGTGGTGTGCCCTGCCAGGGGCGCCAACCTGCGGCTGCCCGTTTCACGGGAAGCTGCAGGTTGGCGCCGCGATTTGCCCTGGAGAGGCCAGCCGACTGTGTACGCCCTAGTACGCCAGTTGCAGTTCGCTATTCCTGCTGGTCAGGAGCCTGTTTCTGAGTGTAGGTGGCTGACTGACCGTCAGGGGGCGGGAGTTCGTGACGGGCGATGCGGCGTTTGTAGTGCAGCGCATGGCGGTGGCCTGGTGTCGGCGGCGCCAGCGGGACCACCTCAGTGCCCGGTCGACGTGGCGACGCTGGTGGTGGGCCGTCCCCGAGCGCCGAGCTGCCAGCAGCCTGCGTATTTCTGCCAGGCTGGGCGGGGCGAGGGGAGATCCGTTTCTGCGGCCCTCCTTTCGCTTCCGGCCTGGGCGGTCATGGCGGCGAGGAAGGCGTGGGCGAGATGGCCAGGGTGATGTGCCGGTACCAGGCCGGGTAGCGGCGGACTTCGTACTCGTCCAGGCCGCACTCGTTCTTCGCGCTCTGGAAGCACGACTCGATGGCCCAGCGGCTGCCGGCGACGTTGACCAGTTGGTCAACAGTAGTGCCGCTGGGAGCGTGGGCCACGTAGAAGGCGATCTCATCCGGCCGGGAGATGCTGCGGCGGGCCATCACCCACCGGCGGTGGGAGGGCTCGTCACCGTCGAAGAACGGGACGGCCGGCAGCTGGGCAGCCGCCCAGTCGTAGACGCGCGAGCCCTTGGCACCGTCACCACGCGAGAGCCGTTCCCAGGCGTCGTCAGGGTCGTCGCCGATGAGCTGGTCGATGCGCCAGCACCCAGCGAGGGACGTGACCTGCTGTGACTTCGGGACCGCGACGACGTAGCCGAGGCCAGCCTCATCGATCATGCGGCGGAGGTGCCAGTCCTGGCCGTAGAGCGCGTCCGCGGTCACCCAGGAGACCAGCAGCGGCGAGGACAGGGCCCGGGTGACCAGAATCCGGGCCAGCTCGGTCTTTGTCGCGAAACCACAGCCGTCAGGCACCGTCGCCGCCCGGCACCGTTCACGGTCGGATGTCCAGGACTTGGGCAGGTACAGCTCCCTGTCCACCAGAGTCCGGCCCTTCGACGAGGTGTAGGCGGCGAACACCGCGACCTGGCAGCGGTACGGCCCGCCGTGCCCGAGTACTGCCGCTGGACACCGGCCGAGGGTCTCCCTTCTTGAGGAAACCCGTCTCGTCGATGACGAGAACACCGTTCTCCTCGCCAAGCCGTTCCGCGACGTATGCCTGCACGTCGTCACGGACCTCATCAGCGTCCCACCGGGCGCGGTTGAGGAGGATCTGGAGCCCGTGAGGTCCGCTGTGACCGGCATGTTCGGCGAGTTGCCAGCTGTTTTCCGCCCCACCGGCCCGAGCAGAGCCCGCACGCAGTCCCGCATGCGCCGCCGCACATCAGCCCGGCCGAACCGGTGACCGACCCGCAGCAGCACCTTCTCAAGCCCCCCGGCCCACACGTCAAGGCACACATCATCATGCACGATCAGAACAACAGCGATCACGCATCGCCGTCACGAATTCCCGCCACCTGACGGCCAGTCAGCCATCTACACTCAGAAACAGGCTCCTGACCAGCAGGAATAGAGAACTGCAACTGGAGTACTAAGTGCCCACGGCCTGGAAATAGTCAAGCCTTCGGCCCTGCATTAATCGCCAGGCACCGCTCGTAGGGCCCGGCTCCTACGAGCGGAACCCGATCACGGCCACGGTCGGGGTCGAGCGGCGGGGCGTGCTCCGCCGCCTTCGTGTCCCCGAACTACTCCAGTTCGGAGTAGCCGAACTCCTCCACCGAAGACGGCGGTGATGCCGGGGCCCTCAGCCCATCGTCCACAACCGACAACCATTCGCCGATGTGGGGTGAAACGGTGGTTGGGCACGAACGAACCGGTGAGGGAGCACAGCCATTGCAGGCGTAGCAGTACTGGAAGGCATAATCCCCCTTTCTCGCTGAACGGGCCACCGTTGACGGGACCGCACTGAGCGCCTCGTAGGCGGCGGGGACACCGTAGTTGATCTCGAACCGGAGGTCGACGACGTGGGAGACCCTGGAAGGCTGATGAGAATGTTGGCGCTCGCCGGATGGTCCCGGGGCAGGGCCGACACCACGTAGGTTGCGTGAGCATCGGCCCGCCCGAGCAGCCCCGGTCAGAAGTAGATAGTCCGGCGTGACGTCTCTCCGTCCCTGTACCAGCCAAAGGCGTGGTTGTTGTAGCCGCTGGAACAGGTCCTCTTGGAAGAGATCCACGCCGAATCGGCCAGGCAGGCCCTTATGCAGGGTGTAGACCTTCCGGCCGCTGTAGCCAGCGCAGAGTGAGCCCCATGCTGCCGTTCACCTTCTGATTCGTGTGGTTCTCGAACTTCACGAAGACCTTGAATTCGCCGGCCTTGGCGATGCAACGGCTCACCTTCGTGCCCTTGCACTTCCAGTCGAGCGCCTGCGCACCCGGCGCCGTGACCCCCATGACCGATATGGCGGCGGCGGTTGCGATCAGCAGGCCGGTGACCCGCTGAGCTGTCTTCCTCATCCGTTTCCCCTCAAAGATCCTCTACTGGGCGGCACCTCCCACCACTGGCCCAGACGCACCGTCAAACTCGTTGCTGGGCTGAGATTGTTTGCAGACCCTGCCGGGTGATGGTGAATCAGGTCACCGGGGGTGCGTTCTGCGGGCGAGGCGCGATGGCATGGGTGCCGAAGCGGGTCCAGGCCACGAAGGCGGCGAGCGCGCCGATGAGGACGGTCTGGGGAACGACGGAGTAGGCGCCGGTCGCGAGGTTGGCGATGGCCGCCCCGATCATGGTGAGTACCAGACCGCTTGCGGCGATCGGCGTGAGCCACGGCAGGATGCGAGTGGCCGCCGGAAGGATGAGCCCCAGCGCGCCGAGCACTTCCGCGATCCCGGCGATCCGGAACAGGACGGTGGGGATCCCTTCGCCCATGGCCTCCAGGTCAGCGGCGCTTCCCACGATCTTGAGCCCACCAGCGACCAGGAACATCAGGGCCAACAGGGCGGATATGATCCACACGGCAATTCTCATGAGCTGTCTTCCTTCTTCGCTTGATGTCGACACCGGTCTCGTCCCTCGCTGCGTTCCGACCGGCTTCAACGGCTCTGGTGCGTCGCGATATCGGCATGCCGGTGTACGGCGTAGGTGACGTGGACCATGCCACTGGTGCTGGCGTTCGTCGCCACCAGCGAGAGTTGGATGTCGCGGTCGAGGAAGCCGAAGAGGGGTAGTCCGGTACCGATAAGGACTGGAGCCCATCCGATGCTGATCTCGTCGATGAGGTCAGCACGCAAGAACTCCTGGATGACCGTTCCTCCATCGACGTAGACCTGTTGCGCCCCAGATGCGGCAAGTGCGCGTTGGGCATCGTCGAGGCTGCGGACAATCGTGATGCGGTCGTCGTCGGATTCCAGTTTTGTGGACATGACGATGACCCTTTTGCCGTCATATGGCCAGCCATCGAAGGTGAGCACCTTCTCGTAGGTGCCGCGCCCCATCACCAGGTGGTCGATGCTCGGGAAGAAGGTCTCCCACCCCTCGACTTCGGTGCTGCTGGTGACGGTTGTGTGGTGCGGTCCGGGTGCAGGATCGGTGAGCCAGTCAATCTCTCCGTCGCGGCGGGCGATGAAGCCGTCAAGACTTGCGCCGATGAAGACCCGGCCCGTCCAGTCGCGTCGATAGGTCATGTCCATACCTCCAGCAGGTCGTCGAGAACTTGTGTCGGTCCAGGCGCAGCTGGCCCCGTGGCGCGGCGCAGCATTGCCCCGTTGAGGGCGTCGAAGAGGAGAGACGCGCACTGATTCGCGCCACCAGCCCGGGACAGCTTCATCTGGCCCAGAAGTGTGGCCAGGTAGCGAATCTCCTTCGCCCAGCCCTCCGCGAGGAGTTCGCGCAGCTCATCGTCAATCAGGTCGTCGAGGAGATTGACCAGCCCCTGAGCCACCCCCTCGGGACCGTCGGCGGCAAATCGCCGTTCAACCCACGAGCGCAGCTCCACCTCCGGCGGGCTCGTCCCCAGCGGAGCGGCCGGAATCGAGTCGATCCAACAGCGACTCAGCGCGACCAGGATCGCTTGCCGCGACCCGAACCGTTTGAGCAACCCCGCAGGGCTGAGCCCAGCAGTCGGCGCAATCTCAGCAAGAGTCCACGGCTCCAGCGACCGCCGCTCCTGCAACGCGATCCCGATGCGCTTCAGAAGCACCTGCTGCTCATCTCGTCTCGGTCTAGCCATGCCATTAGTAAATCACGATTCACTAATCTTGGCACTCCGACCTCATCGCTCCGCCGCCACGAAAGGACGAGAACTCCTGTGTCACCCCGAAACGCCCCGCTCCCGCGGGCCAGGAGGTAGTCGGCGTGCTCACGCTGAGTGTGCGGGGCATGCGTCGTTGGTGACCACGACTCCGGCCAGGTCGGCGGCGGTGTCCAGGAGCGGCTGGAAGCAGGTGATCTCGTTGGGTCTTCCCTCCACCTCCAAGCGGGCAAGGACCAGGCCGGTGGTGTGCTCAGCGCGGCCAGCAGGTGGATCTTGCGACCCTTCGCCTTCGCCGCACCGTGCAGGTCCGCGCCCGCCTGGACGAGATCGGCATCGGGTATGTGATGGCCGTCGCCTGCTCTAGCGGGTGCGGATCAACTCAGGCCGCACCACCATCCGCGCAGACACCGTCGCCGGCCGCCTGCCCGCCACCGCCTGGCAGCGACAGAGCGCAGGCAACGGCGCGAAGGGCACGCGCTACTACGACTGCGCCTGGATCCACATCGGCAAAGACAACCACCGCCACCTGCTGATCCGCCGCAACCGCACCAGCGGTGAGCTCGCCTTCTACCTGTGCTGGTCACCCACCACGGTCACCCTTGCGGAACTGGTCCGCGTCGCCGGAGTCCGCTGGAGCGTCGAGGAGTGCTTCCAGGCCGCCAAGAGCCAGGTCGGGCTCGACCACTACCCGGTCCGCAACTGGGCCGCATGGCACCGGCACATCACACTCGCCATGCTCGCCCTGGCCTTCCTGACCGCCGTCGCCGCCAGCCAGGCCCTCAACCGGCCCCGACGATCCTCACCATCCCGCCCGCAGCAGCAGTCCGATCAGCCTGACCGTCCCGGAGATCCGCCGTCTACTCGCCATCGTCTTCGACCCGCCGGCCCCGTCAGCGGCCCGGCTGCTGCACTGGTCCACCTGGCGCAGACACCACCAGGCAGCAGCCCGACACAGCCACTACCGGCGACGATCCGCCAACGAACCTGCTGGATAGATCATGAAACCGCTGGAGTACTAGTAGTGCTTGGTCAGGTTCGTTCGCCGGTGGCGTGTCTGTTTGAGCGGGTGTGTCGTTGAGCGGGTGTGATGGGTGGGGAGTTGGCCGCGGTCCGGTGTGATCTGGAGGGCTTCGCGGCGGAGATGTTCGAGCCGTTCGCGCGGGCGGATCAGCGCCGGTGGGGCGAGGTGTATCTGCGGGGGCTGCTGCTGGACGGGCGGCGCAAGTCGGTGGAACCGATGGCCGCCCGGCTGGGCGAGGACGGCAACCGGCAGGCCCTGGCCCACTTCATCACCACCAGCCCGTGGGAGGCGGCGCATGTGCGCGCCCGCCTCGCCTGGCGAATGCTGCAGGTGATCAAACCGACCGCGCTCATCGTCGATGACACCGGCTTCCTCAAGGACGGGAACGCCTCGGCCTGTGTGGCCCGGCAGTACACCGGCACCGCGGGCAAGGTCACCAACTGCCAGGCCGGCATCTCGCTGCACCTGGCCTCCGACAACGCCTCGGCAGCGGTCAACTGGCGGCTGTTCCTGCCCGAGAGCTGGGATCCCGCCTCACCGAAGGCCGATCCGGCCAAGGTGGCCCGCCGCACCACGTGCGGCATCCCCGAAGAGGTCGGCCATGTCGAGAAGTGGCAGCTGGCCCTGGACATGATCGACGAGACCAGGTCGTGGGGCATCGACGTCCCGCTGGTCGTGGCCGACGGCGGCTACGGCGATGCGGCAGCCTTCCGCCTCGGCCTGGAAGAACGCGGCCTCAGCTACACGGTCGGCATCTCCACCACGACCACCGCCCAGCCGGAAGCGGCACAGCCGCATACCCCGCCATACGCAGGTCGCGGCCCCAGGCCCCGGCCCGTCTATCCCGAGCCGGCCCATACGGTGAAGAAGCTGGTCATCGCGGCCGGCAAGCAAGCGGCCCGGCCGGTGCAGTGGCGGGAAGGCTCCCGCCCGGGCAGCGGCCGCAGCGGCGTCAAGCGCATGTACTCCCGCTTCGTGGCCCTGCGGATCCGGCCCGCCGGACGCGAGATCCGCAAGAACACCGACGGCCCCGAACTGCCAGCGCGCTGGCTGCTGGCCGAATGGCCCGCAACCGAGCCCGAACCCGTCCAGTTCTGGCTGTCCAACCTGCCCGCCGACACTGCGCTGGCCACCCTCGTGCGCACCGCGAAACTGCGCTGGCGCATCGAGCACGACTACCGCGAGATGAAACAGGCCCTGGGCCTGGCCCACTTCGAAGGCCGCACCTGGAGAGGCTGGCACCACCACGTCACCCTCGTCTCCGTCGCGCACGCCTTCTGCACCCTCCAGCGCATCACCCGGTCCCCAAAAGAGACGGCGTCGGCCTGAGCCTCTATCGGGTCGCCCGCGAACTGCAGTTACTCCTCGCGTTCTGGACCGGCACTGCCCCACCTGTCACCGCGACATGCCAGAACCAATACCAACCTGACCAAGCACTACTAGTGCTTTTCCTCACAGCGGCTGAGGAAGTCCATCCTCAAGAGGATGTCTTGCGCTAACGGAAGCATTCGCCTGCCCGCTTCCGTCAGGCTCATTCCTCCCGGCGTGCGTTGGAACAGCGTCCGTCGGGTGTGGACTTCGAGTTGACGGATCTGGTCGCTGATGCTGGCGGCTGAGTAGCCCAGCTCTATGGCGGTCCGTGTGACGCTGCCCGTTCGCGCACAGGTCACGAATGCGCGAAGCATCCGATCGTTCACTGATCCTCCTCGTATGGCAAACAATGCACACTCGGGACGACGAGGATCCGTGGGTCGGTCACGCGGAACAGATGTTCGCCAACCACTGCACGCCCGTGGGCGTCCACCTCAAGTCCGCTGCGGGCGGCCAGGCCGGGGCACGCTCCCGCTGATCGCCCACAGCGTGAGGCCGGAGGTGAACTGCGGGCGAGAGTTCAGACGCACCATGTCGCCTCCTCCTTCCCCGGCGCCGGGGGTCGATCTGCGCGACGGAGTCCTCCACGACCTCTACGTTCAATCCAGGCCGGTCCGCACACGCTTCTGCCGGGCCGCGGAGTATCCGGCCGTTGGAGTAGTTGCCGGAGTTGCGGGAGGGCCACGGCGCGGGGAATGGGCGGGGGTGCGGCTAGCGGGGCTCCGCGGGCTGTTCCTGTTGCGGCTGGTGCTGAGCAAGGCGGGAGTGCTTGACGCTGTAGCCGAAGTAGAGCAAGGCGGCGCCGGCGAGCCACGCCCCGAACATGGCGAAGGTGGGGAGGCGCAGGCCATAGATGAGGTATAGGCAGAAGGCGATGCTGAGGATCGGGGTGAGGGGGTAGCCGGGGACCTTGAAGCCGCGGTCCAGATCGGGCTGGGTGTGGCGAAGGATCATGACTCCGGCCGAGACGATCGTGAAGGCGACCAGAGTTCCCAGGCTGGTCAGGTCGGCAAGGGCGTCCAGCGGAACGAAGGCTGCGAGCAGAGCGACCCCTGAGCCGACGACCAGGGTGTTCCAGACGGGCGTGCCGGTGCGGGGCGAGGTGCGGGCAAAGCGTTGAGGAAGCATTCCGTCCCTGCCCATGGAGTACAGGATGCGGGTCTGCCCGTAGAGGGTGACCAGGGTGATGCTGAAGATCGAGACGATGGCCCCTGCGGCGAGTACGAGGGCGGGCCAGGTGCTTCCGGTGACGTTCTGGAGGATCTCGGCGAGGCCGGCCTCCTGGCCGTTGAACCGCGTCCACCGCTGGGCGCCGACCGCGGCGAGGGCCACGGCGATGTAGACGAGGGTGACCACGGTCAGGGCGATGAGGAGGGCCCGTGGCATGGTGCGGCGGGGGTCCTTGACCTCCTCTGCCGCGGTGGAGACGGCGTCCAGGCCGATGAAGGAGAAGAAGATGGTGGATGCGGCGACGCCCACTCCGCCGACGCCGAGCGGCATGAACGGGGTGAGGTTGCCGGAGTGGAAGCCGGTGAGGGCGATCGCGACGAACAGCACCAGCACGCCGACCTTGATGCCGACCATCACGACGTTGGCCTTGGCCGACTCGCTGGCACCGCGGACCAGGAGAAGACAACACAGGGCGACCAGGACCACGGCAGGCAGGTTGAAGTAGCCGCCGCCGCCCGGCGGCGCCGCGAGCGCGTTGGGGATGGTGACGTCGACGGTCAGGTCGAGGAACTTGTTGAGGTACTCGCCCCAGCTGACCGCAACGGCGGAGGCGGACACACCGTACTCCAGCAGCAGACAGGCACCGACGCCGAAGGCGACGATCTCGCCCAGCGTGGCGTACGCGTAGGAGTACGAGGACCCGGCGACGGGGATCGCGGAGGTCAGCTCGGCGTAACAGAGGGCAGTCAGCCCGGCGGTGATCGCGGCTATGACGAAGGAGAGCAGGACGGCCGGGCCCACCTCGGGAACGGCGCTGTTGAGCACGAAGAAGATGCCGGTCCCGATTGTGCAGCTGATGCCGATGGCGGACAGCTGCCACAGTCCGATCGAGCGCCGGAGGTGGATTCCGGTGCCCCCGTCGTGCTCGGGGGCACCGGGTCGGTGCGTGTCGGCTCCGCTCTCGGCGACGAGTACGGCCACGGGTTTGCGGCGCAGCAGGTTGCGGGCTGGTGTTCCGGTTGCTCTTCGGGTTCCTGGGGTTTCTGGCATGAGCAGCTCTTTTGCGAGGCGGGGAGTGGGGAATTTGCGAGGCGGAAAGCGGGGAAGGGGCTGCCCGGCCCGGCCCTGCCGTTGTGGACAGGGTTGGGCGGTGTCCGTTGTCTGTTAGGGGGTGAGTGTCGGGGCCTGCTCGATGGGGGCGGGCGTTGCGCGGCGTGTTCTCCTGCGCCGCGTGCGGGCGAGGGCGCCGGCCGCGGCGTTGACGGCGCGGAGGCGGAATGACTTTTACTGGGGGCGTGGAGCTTGCGCCTAGCCGCGCGCTGTTGCGATGGCTGTTGCTGCGGCCATACGCCGTACTGCTTCGGTGAGCAGCTCGGGTGAGGTGGCCAGGTTGAGCCGGACGTGTCCTGCGCCGCCGGGGCCGAAGGAGGGCCCGGCGTTGAGGGCGACCTTGCCGTGTTGGAGGAAGACAGCTGCGGGGTCGTCGCCCAGGCCCAGGTCCCGGCAGTCCAGCCAGGCGAGGTAGGTGCCCTCGCCGGGTCGCCAGCGGACGCCGGGCAGGTGTTCGGTGAGGAGATCGCGGAGGAGGAGGCGGTTGACCGCCAGGCCGTCCAGCAGGTCGTCGAGCCATGCGGTGCCATCGCGCAGGGCTGCGGTGTGGGCAATGACGCCGAGGTGGCTGGGGCCTTCCTGAACCCATGCGGGGATCCGGGCGAGGTCATCGGCCGCGGCCGGGCCGGCGAGGGCCACAGCTGCCCTGAGCCCGGCCAGGTTCCATGCCTTCGACGCCGACATCAGCGTCATGCCCTTCTCGGCGCCCGCAACGCTCAGGTAGGGCACGAACGAGACTCCCGGCATCACGAGCGGGGCGTGGATCTCATCGGATACGACGCGGACGCCGTAACGTGCGGAGAGGGCAGCGACAGCGGCGAGCTCGTCGGCGGTGTGCACGGTCCCGGTGGGGTTGTGCGGACTGCACAGCAGATACACCGGCCGCGGGCCGTACTGCACCGCCCGCCCGAACGCCTCCTCCAGGGCGGCGAAGTCGATGCGCTGGTCACCGCCCAACTGGGCTTCTTCGATGGGCCGGCCGGTGTGTTGCACGAAGTGGTAGAAGGGCGGGTAGACAGGGCAGTTGATCACCACGGCGTCTGCCCGGGAGGAGATCACGTCGAGGATTTCGATGATGCCGTGCATCACATCCGGCATCATCGCCATGCGCTCCACGCTGACGCCGTCCCAGTCCCACCGTTTACGGGCGAACTCCGCCAGTGCCTCTGCGTATGCGGTGCCGACCGGATAGCCGGTGTCCCCGCGGGTGACCGCGTCCGTGATGGCCCGGGCCACCGGTTCCGCCAGCGGTACGTCCATCTCGGCCACGAACAGCGGCAGCACGTCGCGGGGATAGACGCGCCATTTCTCGCTCGTGCGCAACCGAAGCTGGTCAAGGGAGAGCCGCCGCAAAGGGTTCGTTTCGCCAGATATATCGCGGTTCCATTCCATGCGGCAAAGAGTATGCGTCATCCCGTGCCAGGTGTTTGCCTTCTATGGTCAGATGGGGGACCAGATGCGAAGATTCCTCGCATGGACGATATTGACCGCGAAATTCTTGCTCAGCTCCAAAAGGACGGCAGGCAAACGATCACGGAACTGGCCGAACGTGTACGGGTCAGCGTGTCCCGCTGCCAGCGCCGGCTGAGAGAACTCGAACGCACCGGCGTGATCCGCGGGTACCACGCCGCCCTCAATGGCGCCGCCGTCGGGCTGGGCTTCGAGGTGATGGTCTTCATCCACCTGCGCCAGGGTGACCGCGATCACCTCACGGCTTTCGACGAAGCGCTCACAGCCATCCCTCAGGTCATCCAGGCGGAGCGGCTGTTCGGCGCCCCCGACTACCTGCTGCGTGTGGTGACCGAAGACCTTGAGACTTACCAGCGGCTCTTCGAGGAGAAGCTGGCCACACTGCCCAGCGTGGACCGGCTCATGTCGACGCTCGTCATGAAGCGAGTTGTCGCTGCCCGCCCCATGCCCGTCTGACAGCACCGGGCGAGAGCCAGTAGGCTGGAAAGCATCGTGGCCTGCAGTAGTAGCGGAACAACGCCACGTCGCAGTCACCCGTCGGACTGATCAAGCCGGTGATATGGCACTGACCGACAGCCCGCGGAAGAGGCACACGCCGGTGGCTCCGCCGACTGCCGTCATCTGGACCTGGCGGGCAGTGAGGCCGACGCTGGGGACCCCCGTCGGGCGCACCGTCAGCGGCGACTGGGCCGCCGCCTTGGTGCTGGTCGACTCGTAGCCGAAGGACGATAACCGCCGCACCACTGGCCTCGGGCGGCCTTGCGCTCCGTGCCGTTGATGACGCGGTCGATGATGGTCTCGCGCTCGAACTGAGCGACGACCCCGAGCATCTGGACCAGCACTCGCCCGACCGGTGTCGAGGTGTCGAACGGCTCCGTGGCCGACCGGAAGGCAGTGTCCCCGGCATCGAGCCGATCCAGGATCTCGGCCAGATCCCGGAGGGAACGGGACAGCCGGTCCACCCGGTGGACCAGCAGAACATCGAAGCGCCCGGCCTCTGCGGCAGCCAGAGCACTCTGGAGTCCCGGGCGCTGAGTGGTGGCCCCCGGAGGCTTCGTCTCGGAAGGGCGCTCCGATCGCTTCCCACCCGGGCTGCGACTGGATGTACGCGGTGAGTTTCGCTTCCTGAGCCGCCAGACTGTACCGCTGGTGATCTTCGTCGTGTGGTAACGGATGCACATGGCAACCCGCACCGCTTGCCCTGGCTCATTGGGCTCAGCACAGGGCCTGCGCGATGGTCGCACCACACACCTCCTGTCCGGGATGCCTTGGAATGCGACAGAGCGCTGACCGCATACCCATGTCCAGGGGTCTTCCTGGAGGGCCTGGTTCGGTTCGTCCGGACGCGTCGTCCTTTGCACGTGCGTCTCCGGGTTCACGCGGTCTTACAAGGCAGTGGGCACGTCGGAGGGGGAAAGCGGTTGATCGAAGGATTTGGCGGCCGTCCGAAGCATGGTGATCGCGTGGTCGAGGAACGGGTTGGGGTCGGCCGCCCGGCGGACAGCGAAGACGCGCCGGACATGGGCGGGGTCCGCGAGGCGGATGACGTGCACATCGTGCGACTCGATCATGGCGAGCTGGGGCACGATTGCTACCCCTAGGCCTCGGCGCACGAGTTCGAAGGGCAGGTTGTAGTCATTGGTGCGGAAAAGTATCTCGGGTCGGAAGCCGCTCTTTGCGCAGATGCGCAAGAGGGAACGGGCCGCGTCGGTGTCCTCCCGATAGCAGATCCACCGTTCCCTGGAGAGATCGCCGACCTGGACGTGCTGCTTCCCCGACAGGCGGTGCCCGGTGGGAACCAGGACGTAGAGCGGCTCCTCGAGTATCAGTGTCATGTCCAGGTCGCTCGGCCAGTTATGGGGGACGGTCCCGTACTCGAAGACCACGGCGAGGTCGAGTCGTCCGTCTACGACTGCCGGCGTGGTGACCTGGGGATCGCCCTCCTCGTATCGGACGTCGACCTGAGGGCGGTCGCACAGGAAATCTGCCAGCACGGCGGGGACCAGCCGGAATCCGGCCGACCAGAAGCTGCCCAGATGCAGCCGGCCGCGTTCGGCGTCGGCGAATGAGCGCATCTCGTCCTCGGCCGCATCGAGTTCGGCCAGCAATCGAGCTGCCCGGCGGGCGAGCTGAGCGCCCGCTTCGGTGGGCCGCACGCTGCGGGCGGAACGTTCAAAGAGCTTCACACCAAGCACCCGCTCCACGGAAGCGATCTGCTGTGAGACAGCGGACGGCGTGTAGCCCAGGCGCTTGGCAGCGGTCCTGAGAGAACCAGTTGCGACGACGTCGCGTATCGCCTGCAGCTGGATGGGGGTCAGCATTAGCTGAATTTAACACCAAGCGCTCTTCCGTCAACAGGGTTCGCCGATGTGCGTCTGGCGCCCCCCTCGGCTGGGGTGGCCCGGCGTGGCGTTGCGCGTGCCAGTCGCACAAGTCACAGGCGCGAGCGACAGCTCAACTGAACACTGTGTGTGCTAATGCTCATCCTGGTTTATCTTGCGCAAGGTCTCGGAGCTGCCGCACATTGAGCGACCAAGACGGCTGACCGACCCAAGAAGGGCTCCTCCCCATGGATATACGGCTTCCCGGGCCATGTGCCCGCAGACGGACGCGCGGTTTGGCTGCAGGACTCGTCGTGGCGGGACTCCTCGCCGGCACTGCGGCCTGTGGCAGCAGTGACCCAACCGGGCAGGCGGCCCCTCCAGCAGCGAAGAAGGACCAGAAGCTGCACGACCTGCTGCCGGACAAGGTCAAAAAATCCGGCACTCTGGCCGTGGCTGCGGGTGACGATTACCCGCCGCTCGTGCTCCTCGGATCCGACAACAAAACGCTTGTCGGCATGGAGCCCAGCCTGATGAAAGCCATCAGCCAGGTACTGGGCGTCAAGGTGAAATTCGTCAAGGCCAATTTCGACAGCATCATCGGAGGCGTCCAGTCGCGCCGCTACGACCTGGCGATCCAGGCGATGCTGGATAAGCCCGACCGTCAGAAGCAGGTCACGTTCGTCGACTACTTCAAGACGAGCAGCTCCATCTTGGTCGGCCAGAAGAACGCCGGGAAGGTCAACGGGTTGAACGACCTGTGCGGCAAGTCGGTCGCCGTCGAGCAGGGCACCGCACAGGCGGACGACGCCGAGCTCCAGAAAAAGAAGTGCTCCAAGGCCGGCAAGCGCCCCGTGAAGGTCCTCATCTTTCCCGACTCGGTTGGCTGCTTCCAGGCCCTTTCCACCAAGCGGGCCGATGCCTTCGTAGGCGGCTCCCCCACCGTTGCCTACCAGGCCAAGAAGTCGAACGGGCAGATGAAGCAGGCCGGGAAGCCCTACCGGTTCCTGCCATACGGGATTCTGGTCAACAAGGAAGACTCGTCCCTGGCCAAGGCTGTCCAACAGGCCCTGCAGAAGCTGATCGGCAACGGCACCTACAGCAAAATCCTGAAGCAGTGGGATGTCGAGTCCGGCGCTCTGGACCGCGCCACGCTGAACGGCGGCACGTCGTGAGCGAGCAGTCCGCGCTCCCTACTCATCGCGCGGAGGTACAAGAGCCAGGCATGACCGCCCCGAACCACACGCGGATCCAGGCGGTGCGGCTGCGCCACACGGGCCGCTGGTGCGCTGCCGCAGTCCTCATCTTCCTGCTGGTCTTCCTGCTCCAGGGGTGGTCGGCAAATCCGCGCATGCGGTGGGCGACTGTCGGCGACTACCTGTTCGCCTCTGTGGTTCTCGAGGGACTGGGCACCACGCTCATGCTGACTGTGCTCGCCATGGCCATCGGCATCGTGGGCGGGGTAGTGCTCGCCGTCATGCGGATGTCCGCCAACCCAATTCTGGCGAATCTCGGCTGGCTTTACGTCTGGGTGTTCCGCGGGACTCCGCTCCTGGTCCAACTGCTGTTCTGGTACTTCCTTTCCGCGGTGGTTCCCAAGATCGGTCTGGGCATCCCGTGGGGCTCCACGTTCGTCGAGTTCGAAACCAACGTGCTCATCACCCAGCTGACTGCCGCAGTCCTCGGCCTCGGGCTGCACGAAGCCGCCTACATGGCTGAGATCGTGCGCGCCGGGATCACATCCGTGGACGAAGGGCAGACCGAGGCGGCACAGACCTTGGGAATGACCCGTCGGCAGACTCTCCGGCGGATCGTCCTCCCGCAGGCCCTCCGCATCATCATCCCGCCGACGGGCAACCAGTCGATCTCGATGCTGAAGACCACCTCCCTGGTCTTCGCCATCGCCGTGCCCGAACTTCTCACCTCGATCCAGGGGATCTACTCCCGCAACTTCCAGCAAGTCCCCCTGCTCACCGTTGCCTGCCTCTGGTACCTGGTGGCGACCTCGGTGCTGAACGTGGGCCAGTACTACCTGGAACGCAGATTCAAGCGCGGTGCGAGCCGCGACCTGCCGCCCACACCAGTACAGCGGCTGCGGGCAGCCCTTGCCGCGAAACAGGAGTCCCCCTCATGAAGACAGTCGCGCCGATCGTCAGAGCCGAGGGCGTACACAAGAGCTACGGATCCCTGGAGGTGCTCAAGGGCATCGATCTCGCGGTCGCACCAGGGGAAGTGATGTGTCTGGTCGGCCCCTCCGGGTCCGGCAAGTCCACCTTTCTGCGCTGCATCAACCATCTGGAGGCCATCGACGCAGGCCGGCTCTACGTACGCGGTCAGTTGATCGGTTACGAAGAGCACGATGGGAAGATCCATGAGCTCAGGGAGACGGCAGTCGCCAAGCAGCGCCGCGGCATCGGCATGGTCTTCCAGCGCTTCAATTTGTTCCCTCATATGACCGCGCTGGGAAACGTCATGGAGGGACCTGTCGAGGTCAAAAAAGAGCCCAAGGATGAGGCCCGCGAGCGCGCACGGCAACTGCTCGGCAGAGTTGGGTTGTCGGACAAGGCGGATTCCTATCCCTCACAGCTGTCAGGAGGACAGCAGCAGCGGGTCGCCATAGCGCGCGCCCTCGCCATGCAGCCCGACCTCATGCTCTTCGACGAGCCCACATCCGCCCTCGATCCCGAACTCGTGGGCGAGGTGCTCGACGTCATGCGCGGCCTCGCCGACGACGGCATGACGATGATCGTCGTGACTCATGAGATGGGCTTCGCCCGGGAGGTCGGCCACTCGCTCGTCTTCATGGACGGCGGAGTGGTCGTCGAGTCGGGGGACCCCGACGTCGTACTCGGCGCTCCCCGGCACGAGCGCACCCAGGCATTCCTCAGCAAAGTTCTCTGACGCCCTCTCTGACGTCCCGCGGAGTTCTCCGGCTCGCCGCGGTACTTTCCTACCACTAGGACTACATATGTCCCGTGCAATCGTTCTCGGTGCCGGTGTGCTGGGTGCATCCGCCGCCTACCATCTCGCTCTCGCGGGAGCGGAGGTCACAGTGCTCGAGGCAGGTGGCCCGGCCTCCGGCACATCCAGCGCGACCTTTTCCATCGACGTCACCCATCTGAAGACGCCCCGCTCCTACTACGAGTTGAACCGGCTCAGCGCCGAGGAGCATATTGTGCTCGCCGAAGAGCTGGGCGCTCCTTCTTGGCGGCATCCGATGCCCCTGATCCAGTGGGGCCACACCGCCCGGGAGCAACAGATCATCCGGGACCGGGCCGTCCGGCTGCGCTCCTGGGGACATCCGTGCCGCTTCGCCGAACCCACAGAACTGAACGAACTCGCGCCGACAGTGGACGCCGCCGCCTGTGCTGCCGAGGAACTGGTCGTCCACGACCGCTCCGCCTGGTACGACGCGCCACTTTTCGTCCGCTCTCTCCTCGACCGCGCAGCCCTCATGGGAGCCGATATCCGGTACGGCCTCCGGGTGACCGGCATGATCCGCAGTGGCGACCGAATCGTTGGCGTCGAATCAGGCTCACGCCGCTGGGAAGCCGACTGGGTCGTGAACTGCGCGGGCCCCGACGCTGACCGGATAGCCCGGCACGCGGGCGTCTCCCTTCCACTGAAACAGATCCCGGGCCTGGTCGGCGAGAGCACACCAGTACCCGAGGCCGGGCTGAGCGCGATTGTCGCCGCGCCTGATGTGGACCTGCGCCCCGCACCGGGCTCCCGGATCTGCTCAATCTCCTGGTCCGTCGATGCCATGCTGTCGTCCGGACCCGCCTCCGGCGCTGACCTCCGGCTGGAAGAGAAGTTGCACCGACTGGGGCAAGAGGTCCTTCCCGCGCTGCGTACGGCGCGTCTCGCAGGGGCCCGTCTCGGTGTCCGCCCGGTGCCGGCAGACGGTCTCCCCCTCATTGGCACGACCCCCCAGGCCGAGGGCCTCTACCACCTGGTCACACACAGCGGCGTGAACCTCGCGCCCGTCCTGGGTCGGCTTGCGGTCCAGGAGATGATCAGCGATCAGCCGGATTCACGTCTCGCCCCTTACCGGCCCGGCCGCGATATGCCGGCCCAGGTACAGGACGAGAGCTTGCAGGTGATGAGCGACCAGCCGTCTCTCGCGGGAAACTGAACGCGACGACAGAATTCCCGCCGGGCCACGGCTGCGGTTGGCATCTGGTCGCCGGGATGGTTTGGCCCTGCTGCCCGGGCTTTGACAGTGACGATGTTCGTGGTGACGCCAATGGCTGGTCTGACCCGTGCTCTGACTGACTGACACTCCGCCTGTCCTGTTCGGGGTGTGTAGGCCCGCACGGCGTCACCACGCCACGCGGCCGGACGGCGTTTGGACCTCATAGCGCTTCAGGCGCTTGGTCCAGAAGCCCCGTCACCTGTCTTGTCCACCCGTCCGACCGGCGCATGCCGGTCTCGGAACGGACTCGTAAGGACGGACATCACCAGCATGACGCACGACGGCCTTGAGATCACCGGCGGTCATGGCGTGACCCACGACGCCGCAGTGGTCGATCAGGTCGCCCGCGCACGAGGCGCCGGCTGGTGGGACCTGCTGCTGCACCGGTACTTCCCCGGCGCCGACCGGCTGACCTGCGTCGACTGGGACGAGGTCGTCCGCGCGACGCGGGAGACGGGGCCAGGTACCCGCGGCGTGGTGTGGATCCGGCGGCAGGCGGCCGGGGTGGAGGTGTCCGGGCATCTGGTGCACGTCCACAACGCTGACGGGAAGGTCGTCTTCCTCGACGGGGTGACCGGCGGGCTCGCCCATCTGGAGACGACGGGCGTCCGGGTTCTGAAGTACGCCGGTCGGCGTCCCTCGCCCAACGCCCCTCCCGCTCCGCCCGCTCCCCCGTGGCAGCGCCCCGCCGACAGCTTCACGACGGCCGGGGTCAAGGCAGAGACATGGCTGGCACACACCTACCAGGAACCGGTGGAACTCGTCGAGCCGTCTCCCGACGACGAACGCCGGCGCGGCCGGCTGTTCGCCTGGCAACACGACGGCGTTCCTGGACGGCAGCGACCGGGCGCGGGGCATGCTCGACGCCGCACTCGTCGTGCCCAAGGACGCATCACCTCCCTTCAGCGTGCCCAACTCCGCCCCGCGGGCCTGGTTCGACGCCTGGGACCAGGGCACCGAGCCGGGCGACGGTGGTCTGCCGGAGCCGCCGCACCCCACCATCGCGGCATGGCTACCACCAACCCTGGAGCAGCTCGGCGACCTGCGGTCGGTGTCCACGCACACCGAACTAGCGGCCGTGCTGGACGAGCTGGCCACCCTGCCGCCCGGCGCCCGCGCGCTGGTCTGGGTCCGCCGCCTGGACACGTAGGGCCGGGAAAGTGTGGGGCTGCTGCTGAACGCCTTCCGGACACCGGAGGGCCGCACGGCTCTCATCGACAGCTCATCGGAACCGGTGACGGACCTGAACGCTCTGGAAGCCTGCGGCTTCCGGCTGCTGCGGTACCCCTGACCGGCCCTCGGTACCACTCGCGCCCGGCGGCACCCCCGGGCGCCGCTACGCCGCGACTTGACGCCTGTGACGCAGGTTCATGCCCGCACGCCATGCGCGCGGAGAAGCCCGATTCACCGCGTCAGCCCCCACGGGTTCTCGGAAGACGCATCGACATCGTCACGACAAGCGACTCCCCACACGTCCCAGCGGCTGCATCACGACCAGCCCTTGCGGGTGGCTCCTGCCGAGGACTCGAACCTGCGGCCAGCGGGCTGTTTCGGGGGATTGCTCGTCAAACCAGCACGGATCCAGGAACGGGAACGGCAGTGGGGACGGCCCATGACGGGCCGCCCCCAGCTGACACTGACCTGCACGCCTGATGGAACATCGGGCCACAAAGCGGCGGCGAGCGGTATACGGACGTTGGAGCCGTACCTTGGCTACGTCTCCAGGTCCTCCGGCCCGACCCACTGGACAAGCGGTAGCCCTCCCTTCGGACCTTCGCATGCGCGGGGAGGAGATTGAGGGGTGGGGCCTCGATGAGGATCTCGTTTTTCGCGTTGTGGCAAGTTGGGGGCACCAGCGAAAAGGCCCCGGACCGATCATGGTCCGGGGCCTTTGGCATCCACATCTGACATCAACGGCGGCGGTCAGGCACGGTCAGGACTCCGTGCCGGGCGTCTCCTCAGCAGCCGGTCCAGGTGGCTGATGGCCTCCGCTGGGTGTCCTGCACGACGACGTGCGTGTAGATGTCCGTGGTGATGCTGATCTGGCCGCGCCCGAGACCTCCGTCACCTCGAGCGGCGCGGCCCCGGCGGCAACGAGGAGCGTCCCACTCGTAGCTGCAGCCCGCCCTTGGGCCGCTGACCGAGCCGTACCGACTGGCGAACACCTCCCCGACGAACTCGGCGCTACCGGCGGCCGGCGCCGGGGGTCGTCACCGCGCGGTCGTCGGGGGTGAGTTGCCGGGCCTCATGCCCCAGCCATTGGGCAGGACAGTGGCGGCGTACGGCCTCCTCGACGCGGATCGAGGCCCGGCTGCGCCGCGAGGACCCGGGGGCGGTGGAGGAGGGGAGGACGAGTTGCAGGTACGGCGCAGGAAGCCCTTCCCGCGCGGGTTGGCCCCCGCGGTGGAAGTGGCGGAGCACCTGATGCCGGGCGTCCAGTGCCGCGTGCGGGAAAACCTCCACGCGGTCGGTGAATCGCATCTTGCCCGCGGTGCCGAGCGGCCGCTCCAGCTTCGCGGTGCCCAGCCCGTGCATCTCCTCCCACGGCACCAGGGCGGCGCCATCCTTCATCCACCACCACACCCCGTGCCCGTCGACACCGAAGCGGATACGGCCGTTGCGCACGGCCCTCACCACAGTGCGCAGCAGCCCATAGGCGACCCCGAGGAGCATCAGGGCGATGACGCCGAGCACCACCCGGGAGGAGACCTCGCTGTCACCCGCGAAGACGAGCCGCAGCGCGGCACAGCCGACCATCAGCGCGACGCAGGACATCACGACGGACGGCACGATTCCACGGCCCGTGATGTCGAACCACTCGGCGTCCTCGCCCGGGAGCGGACCCGCCCAGGAGGAGGGCCAGTTCTCATCGTCGTATCGCACACGCAGACGTTAACGTGCACCTCGGCCTGCGAGACGGGGGATTCCGCAACGCTCACGTAAACGTCTCGGCCCTCCTTCCATGCTCATTCCTCCGCACGGTGAGGGGACTCGCTGGAACCCGCATTGGACGCCGTGATCCGCGGTCGTCCGTCGTCCGCGCTTTGCCGCTGCTCGCACTTCGAGCGCCTTCGAAAACCGCCCGGCTCCTTCGCGGTCCGGGTGAACACGTCTCCCGCACGGCAGCGGTCTCATCGGCCGGATGCACCATGCGCCGGAGCACTCCCTTTGCGGCCGTATGCGCCTTCCACGGTCGGCATATCGCGCAAGACGCTTGCCGGACCGGTTGGATTCGAGGACGTCGAGGACCAGGGGGCGAGCGTTCGTGGCGCGTACACAGTCCAAGTGCGGTGCAATGACGACCAAGGGGACACGCTGTCAGCGGTTGGCGTTGATCGGCGCTTCGCGCTGTGACATCCATTGCGGCCCCTGGTCGAGGGAGGCCGCGGGCTGGCGGAAGAGCAAGCCGAGGAGTGGCAAGAGCCGGAAGCGCGGCAAGAAGTGACGACCGCAGGAGCTTCCTGATATCCACATATCCACGAGTGACATCAACGGGGAGAGACCACCGCGTACCTCGGGAGAGGGGCGGAGTACGGGCTTCCTGTCTCTCGTCCTTGCAACTCCGGTCACGCAGGCCAGGCGTGTGTGAGTGACGGCACGACAAGCGACCCTTCGCTGCGCTCTCCACAAAAACCCAGCTCAGAAGCGTGCCGCAGCACGGAACCACGGCTGCCCCTGGTCGCAGCTTCGAACCTTCCCCGGCACGGCCGGAGAGGGAAACATGTGCGTCGGCTATTCGCGGAGACTTCGAGTCCTTCTGCTCGCGTCGCTGCTCCTGATCCACGACAAACACTCAAGTATCACCTCGGCCTGATGGCGCGCGGCTGTCTTCCCCTCCTCACCTCCCACAACGTCGATCTCCCGGGTCACACATGGCGGTTGCCTTCAAAGACAGTGGCAAAACCGATCCACGAGGCTCGACGACTTCAAACCCTCCTGTCTGCACGGACGATGGGCCGAGGGCTGCACCGATGTGTCGACACTCTGGGAGGAGATCAAGGCCCACGGATACACCGGCGGATTCGGGACCGCACGCGCCTGCCTTCGTCCCTTCGGCTTGGCCGCGCCGGCTGGTACTCGCCCACTTAGACGTCGTTTCAGTTGGTGAGTCGGCGGTAGCCGATGAGGGCCGCGGCTATGCCGACGAAGGCGAGGAAGTGCTCGGCCTTGCGCTCGTAGCGGCGGTGCAGGCGCCGGCACCCGGCCAGCCAGGA
>NZ_JBQQBV010000039.1:0-44579 GCF_052246355.1 Streptomyces sp. 3N207
TGAACCTGAGCCACCACTACCTCAGCGACGCCATGATGCTGCAGGTCTGGGACGCTCTCGAACCCGCGGGCGTACGGGTGGACCTGTCCGAGCAGCAGCCCGAAAAGTATCGAACCAGCCCCCACCCGTCGGACCGCAACATCGAGGCCGGCGACTACTTTTGAGTGACGACCGCGTTCTGGCGTCCTGCTGGGCGCCCACTGATCGGCGGCGCGGCTGCGGGAGGCGATGGGAGAAGGGTCTCGCTCCGGCCGGTCCCGATCCGTAGCTCGCCCGTTCCGCGTCCGATCCGGAGCCCGGCGGCGTCCGGCTCAGTCTTGTTCCACCGACTGACTCGTGTCCTGTGGATAGAGAATCGAAGCTTGGGTCGCAGTGGGGCCAGTACGAGTACGCCACTTCCTTCGGTTTCTCCGCCTGAGCAACGGACCACAGAAGGGAGGGGAAGAGCATGGAGGAGCACACCATGGACGGGCCGATGGAACTGCGGCGCCGGCAGAAGGAGGCCGCCGATGCGGGGGTCTTCGCGCTGGAGACCCCGCCCGGCGGCATCCCCGCAGAGGGGCTGCGTACGCAGGTGATCGCCGCTCCGGGGTCGGGTAAGACGCTGGTCGCCTATGATGTGGCGCGCCGTCTGGAGCCGCGAGGGCGGGTCTTGGTGCTGGTGCCCACCTTGAATCTGCTGACGCAGACGGTGGCCAAGTGGCGTCAGTACGGCATGCGCGGTAACGCGGTCGCGGTCTGTTCCCTGAACCGCGACTCGGAGGTGCGCGCCCACCTGGCCGACGACTTGGGCGTGCGGTGCACTACGAACCCGCTGCGGTTGGCGCTGTGGGCCGGCACAGGCCCCGTGACCGTGTTCGCCATTACGCCTCTCTGGTCGGTAACCCGGGCCGCCCCGCCGCCGACGAGGACCAGGACGACGAGGGCGACGACGAGGCTGCGGAGGAACGCGCGGTCGCCGGCGTCCTGGAGCGCGCCTTGGCGGGTGCGTTCGGGCAGAAGCTGGACGGCTTTGGTCTGGCGATCGTGGACGAGGCGCACCGCACCGCCGGCCTGGCCTCGAAACCGTGGGCCATCGTCCACGACAACACCCGCATTCCGGCCGACCGGCGCCTGTACATGACGGCCACGCCCCGGGTCTATGAGGCGGACGCCGTCGGTGGCGAGGTGCTGGTCGCCTCGATGGACGACGAGGGCGTGTTCGGCAAGCCCGCGTTCACCTTCCCCTTGGGGCAGGCCATCGAGGAGGGCCTGCTGGCCTCCTTCGAGATCGACGTGCTGGAGATTCGCGACCCCGCACCCCCTGGTGACGAGGCGACGCTGGAGGAGCGGCGCGGCATGCGGCTGGGTGCCATCAGGGCCGCCGCCCTGGCCCACATGGAGACCGCGGGCGTCGTGAGCCTCCTGTCTTTCCACTCCCGTACCCAGGAAGCCCTCTCCTTCGCCCGTGGCCTGCCGGACGCGGCCGACGAGCTGCGCGCGGCGGGGCGGTTTCCGGGCCAGGTGTGGGGGGAGTGGCTGTGCGGCCTGCACCCGGCCGCGCACCAGCGGGCCGTGCTCGACCAGTTCGCGAACGGCGTCGATGCCGAAGGGCGCAAGACCGAGTTCCGCATTCTGTCCACCTGCCGCCTGCTCGGGGAGGGCACGGACATCACCGGCCGGTGCGGGTTGGACGGTGTCCTGTTCGCGGATGTGCGCAGCAGCCCCGTGGACATTGTTCAGGCCGTCGGCCGCGCCCTGCGCCAGAAGCCGCACGAGGGCAAGGTGGCCCGCCTGGTCGTGCCGGTGCTCCTGGCCGCGGAGGACGAGGGCCGGGACATGGCGGCCACGGCCGCGTTCGAGCCGCTGGTGACGGTCCTGCGCGCGCTGCGCTCCTTCGACCCGCGCGTCGTCGAGCAGCTGGCGCTGCGCCAGTCCGGCCGCAGCAGCGGCACACCGGAGGACGTGCTCGCAGACGACCCGGCCGGGGCCCCCGGCAGGCCGGCACTTCCACCGAGGGCGGTGAGCCGGCCGGTGAGGACCACGGCTAGGAGGAGGCGCCCGCCACGAGCAGGGGGCGGAGCTGGCGTTGCTGCACTTCTCCCACCGCCCCCGCGAAGCCGAAGAGATCGCACGGCTGGTCCGCACCCGCGTCCTGCGCCCGGAATCCACGGCCTGGCTGACCGGCCTCGAGGCCGTCCGCGCCTTCGCGGCCGAGCACGGGCACGCCAACGTGCCCTACACCGCCACCGTCCACCTCGGCGACCAGGGCGTCGACTACCCGGTGGGCCAGTGGGCGGCCGAGCAGCGCCGCGCCTGGCGGCGGGGCGAGTTGGCCGACTGGCGCACCAAGCTGCTGGCCGAGGAAGGGTTCGTCTTCGACACCCGCGACCAGGCGTTCACCGAGTTCCTGGACGTGTGCGCCCTCTATCACGCCGAACACCACACCTTGGCCGCGCCCCGCGACGCGGTGCTGGCGGGTGTGGCGGTGGGGGAGCGGCTGCACCAGGCCCGCAAGCCCGGTGGGCTGGGCAAGAGGCCCGAGCGCGCGAAGAGCCGGCGGGAGCGGCTGGAGGGCATCGACCCGGACTGGAATCCCGACTGGTCGCTGTCCTGGCAGCGGCACTACGCGAAAGCCCGCTGGCTCATCTCCCAGGGCGCCACCCTCGCCGAGCTCCAGCCCGGCGTCAGCCTCGGCGGAGACGACATCGGCACCTGGCTGGCCGAACAACCCGCCGCCTGGCACACACTCACCGATGGCCAGCAACAGCGCCTCACCAAACTGGGAGTGCGCCCTGCTGCCACGGCAGCACTCCCGGCCGCCCCGGCTGTGCCCGCTGGGGCAGGGCGATGGCAAATCAACCTGGCCGCCGCACGCCAATTCAAAACACGAGAGGGACACCTACGCGTTCCACGGGACCACACCGAAACCATTACCGACGCCGAAGGACGCGAACACCTGATTCGGCTGGGCGTTTTCCGTAGTAACGCCCGCACCCGCCACAAGAAACAGAAACTCACCCCCGACCAGACCCGCGAAGCGGAACAGGTAGGACTGCTGACCTGACCACCGTGCCCTGCGCACCGCGAGCGCCGCCAGGGCTGGCGCCGAGGCGTAGCTCACCCGGCCAGGAGCCATCGTGGCGGACTGCTCGCGGTTCGCTCGCAATCTAGGGCGTGTCCCTTCGATCATGAGTGCCAAGTCCGGCCGGAGGTATCTGCCCCCCAACCGTGCTTGACCGATCGGCGGCATCTGGCGGGATCGTCGCCGGCGCTGATGAATAGTGCGGTCAGCATGGGCACGGCGTGGGTGAGTGCTTGGTGCGGCAGGGGACCTGTGGCGACAAGTGAGGCGAGTCCGTGGCCGATTGTCCAGCTCTGTGTTGCCAGTTCCAGCGGGTCCACGTCGTCGCGGAAGCGACTGGCCGTTTTGGCCCGTTCGACGGCACGGACGAGGCAGTGCAGAGCTTCATCCGCGGCGTCGGCGTCTTCGAGTTCGAAGCCCGCGTCGAACATGACGCGGTACAGGTCGGGACTTTGCAGGGCGTTGGCCAGGTAGGCGGCTCCCAGGGCGGCGAGGTCTCGCACGGGGTCCGGGGTCATCGAGACGGCTGCGAGTTTGGCCGCAAGGCGGGTGAAGCCTTCCTGTCGCAGCGCTTTCCACAGGCCGTCCATGCTGCCGAAATAGGTGTAGACGGCCATCGTCGATACGCCGGTTCCGGCGACCAGTGCGCGGAGTGTGACTGGTTGCCGGGTCCGGAGTATGCGCGCGGCCCGATCCAGCAGTTGGGAGCGGACCGCCGGATCTTTCGTCCTTGCCATGGCGGCAAAATACATAGCATCGCTATGCTTTCGCGCGCTGATCTTGCCGCACTTGACGCCAAGGAGGGGTCATGACTGTGACGCTGGTCAATCCCAACGGTTTGCCGAAACCCGACGTCTACCGTCAGCTGTCGATCGCCAGCGGATCGAAGCTGGTGTTCCTTGCGGGGCAGGTCGCCCGTGATGCCGACGGCCGACCCGTCGGCGAAGGAGACTTCGCCGCTCAGGTCGAGCAGTGATACCTCAACATCGGCACGGCGCTGGCCGAGATCGGCGGATCCTTCGATGACGTGGCGAAGCTGACCATCTATGTCGTCGACTGGAGTCCCGAGAAGATGCCTCTGCTGGGTGACGGGGTCGGCCGGGCGGCGGCGAAGCTGGGCATCGATCCGGTCAAACCGATCACCCTGCTGGGCGTTGCGGCGCTGGGGGAACAGGACCTCCTGGTCGAGGTCGAGGCCACCGCGGTCATCGAATAGCCGTGTCGCTCGATCAGGGAGAGCGTGGGTCTGGCCATGATGAGCCGGGGGGATCTGACCGACGGCGAGTGGGCGGTGCTGGAGCGGCTGTTGCCGGTGAGTAACAACCGGTGCGGTCGGTGGCGCGATCACCGGCAGGTGATCAACGGGATCATTCACCGGTTGAGCACCGGGGTTCAGTGGCGGGAGCTCCCCGAACGCTTCGGCCCGTGGAAGACCGTCCACAAACGGCACTCGTTGTGGTCGGCCGACGGCACGTGGGAGAGACTCCTCCAGCACGTCCAGGCCGTCGCCGACGCCGAAGGCGACTTCGGCTGGAACGTCAACGTCGACTCCACCATCACGCGCGCTCACCAGCACGCCGCAGGCGCACCCCAGACCCCACCGCCCGCACCGCCCGGCCCTTCAAAAGGGGGCCGCCGAAGGCTGGCCCGGCGGCCGCCGACATTGGTGAGCCTGCGCGGCCTCCTGGAGGGGGCGGCGCCTCGGGCGAAGCCCTGGGCCGGTCCCGCGGCGGGCTGACCACCAAGATTCACATCGCCGCGGAGGGCCGCTGCCGCCCCCTGTCCCTGCTCGTCACGCCCGGCCAGCGGGCGGACTGCATCCAGTTCGAGCCGGTCATGGACAAGATCCGCGTCCCACGCACGGGACTCGGCCGTCCCCGCCGCACGCCGGACAGCGTGAGCGCCGACAAGGCGTACAGCAACCGCTAGATCCGCGCCTACCTCCGAAACCGCGGCATCCGGCACGTGATCCCGGAGAAGAAGGACCACGAGGCCGCCCGCCTGCGCCGGGGTACACGCGGCGGCTGGCCGCCGGGCTTCGACAAGGAAAGGTATAGAGAACGCAACACGGTAGAGCGGGCCATCGGAAAGCTGAAGCAGTTCAGAGCCGTGGCGACCCGCTATGACAAGCGCGGATACGTCTACCTCGGCACCGTCACCGCCGCCGCACTCCGCGTCTGGCTCCGATCATGATCGAAGGGACACGCTTTAGCACAGTGATCCGGGCTGGCCAACTTCTCGGTGAACACCCTTGAGGTGCTGCGCGTCCCGCCCGGCTGCCTGCTGTTGCAGACGCTGCGCGCCACGACCAGTACAACACCACCATCTACGGGCTGGCGGACCGCCACCGCGGCATCCACCGGGGACGCAGAGTGGTCTTCGCCCACCCCGACGACCTTGCGGAGCGCGGGATCAACGACGGTGACCTGGTGGACCTTGTCAGCGAGTGGACCGACGGCCAGGACCGGCGGGCTGAGGCCTTCCGGGCCGTCGCCTGCGACACCCCTCGCGGCTGCTGCGCGGCCTACTTCCCCGAGGCCAACACACTGGTCCCGCTCGACTCGGTGGCCGACACCTCCAACACGCCGACCTCCAAGAGCATCGTGGTACGCCTGGAGCGCTGTGGTTCCCCCGCCCGCGGGCCGGGGGAGGGTCAGCCCGGGTAGCCCATCCGGTGGCCGATCTCGTCTGCGCCCTTGACGAGTACCGGGGAGATCTCGCGCATGCGCTCCTCGGTGAAGCGGTACGCCGGTCCCGACGCGCTGATCGCGGCGACGACCTCACCGTCCCGGGAGCGGATCGGGGCCGCCATGGCGTTCAGCCCTGTCTCGAGTTCCTCCAGCGCCAGTGCGTACCCCTGCTCCCGCACCTCTGCGAGGCTCTTCTCCAGCTTCGTCTTGGCAGTGATGGTGTGGGGTGTTTGCTTCCGCAACCCGGACGCGAGCAGTTCGGCGCGCTCGTCAGCCGTCAGGTGAGCCAGCAGGACCTTGCCGCTGGATGTGGCGTACGGCGGGGTGAGCCGTCCGACCCAGTTGTGCGCGCCGACCGCGCCCGGACCGCGCACCTGGTAAAGGTTGACCGCGTAGTGCTCCTGCAGCACGCCGATGTTGACGGTCTCGCCGATCTCCTCGGCGAGCCGTTCGCAGACCGGCCTGCCCTGTTGGGTGATGTCGATGCGGCCGGTGACCGCGCTGGCCAGGCGCACGATCCCGAAGTCGAGGCGGTACTTTCCGCGCTCGGCCGTCTGCTCGACCAGACCGCGCGCCTCCAGCGCTCCGAGCAGGCGGAATGCGGTCGACTTGTGGACATCGATCTCGGCGGCGACCTCACTGACGCCTGCCTCCCCACGCTCGGCGAGGATCTCCAGGACACTTACGGCACGGTCGACGGACTGCACTCCGCTCCCCGCGGGGCCTGCTGTTCGATTGTGTGCCGTATGGTTGCTCATGGCGCAACTATACCTACCGGTAGTGCACGCCCCGTGCGCAAGGGCGGGGGAGAAGCGGTGACCGTTTCTGTGTGATCGGCACCATCGCACGGATCAGCCGGTATCCGCCCAGCCGGTATCGGCGGCCCGAGCGGCGGCCCCGGGCCGTCTACGGCGAGGTATACGTGCTGGACGTCATGGGCGGGCTCCGGGAAGGGGCGGTGTCGAGGACGTGGCCGTGCCCGGGGGCGAGCGCCGACGACGCATCGGGTGCGTCCGCGGTTCGCCGCGGACCGGTGGGGGACCGTACCGGTCGAGGCAGACGGATTCCGCGAGGCTCGCCCGGCCACCTGGCGAACCCCCGGACTGCTCGTCCCGTCAGCGGAAGACGACCGTGCGATTGCCGTTGACCAGTACGCGGCTCTGGCTGTGCCACTCCACGGCGCGGGCGAGGACCTGGGCCTCGACGTCACGGCCGATGGTGACCAACTCGTCCGGGTCGTGCGAGTGGTTCACGCGGACGACATCCTGCTCGATGATCGGCCCCTCGTCGAGGTCGGGGGTGACGTAGTGGGCCGTGGCTCCCACGAGTTTGACGCCGCGCACGTGTGCCTGGACGTACGGCCGTGCCCCCTTGAAGCTCGGCAGGAAGGAGTGGTGGATGTTGATGGCCCGGCCGTCGAGGTGCTTGCACAGGTCGTCCGAGAGGATCTGCATGTAGCGGGCCAGCACAACCAGGTCGATGCCGAGTTCGTCGACCAGCCCCAGCAGTTGCGCCTCTGCCGCGGCCTTGCTCTGGGGCGTCACCGGGATGTGGTGGAACGGGATGCCGTAGTTCTGTGCCAGTGGCTCGAGGTCGCGGTGGTTGGAGACAATCGCGGGGATCTCGATGTTGAGCGCGCCCGTGGACCTGCGGAAGAGCATGTCGTTCAGGCAGTGGCCGAACTTCGACACCATGATGAGTGTGCGGGTCGGGATCGAGGCATCGACCAGCTGCCAGGTGATCTGGTACGCCTCGGCCACTGGGCCGAAACCAGGGCGCAGATCCTCCAGCGACACGTCTGGATCCGAGACCTCGAAGTGCACTCGCATGAAGAAGCGGTCCTTTGACCGGTCCTCGAACTGCTGGCTCTCCAGGATATTGCCGGAGTGGCCGACGAGGAAGGTAGTCACAGCGTGGGCGAGGCCCGCACGGTCAGGACACGAGAGGGTGAGGACGAACTCGCGGCCGGGCTGCGGTCGAGGAGACATTGACATCCTCCATTGGTGCGTAATACGCAACGCGATGAGTAATACGCAACATGGTCCAGGGTGGCGCCCGGCTGGTCAAGGGGCGGCAGTGCAACCGCCCCGCCCTGAGGTGAGCGACATGGGCCGCGTCCCGGCGCGTCCTCCGGGAGACGGTCCAAGGGTCATGCCCTGATGTGCCGGCGGCAGGGAGGAGGCGGCGATCGGCGGCAGTCGGGGGCGCCTGAGTGCCCTGCCGTTTCGGTGCTCTGCGTGGCGATCGTTTCCGCGAGTCACCCCTTGACAGCGTTCCGGGAGGCCCGGCACCTTGAGTTGCACAATGCGAAGCGTGTTGCGTAAAAAGCAACTGGAGGTTGTGCGATGCCGGGACCACGCGTGGTCATCATCGGAGCGGGCGTCGTGGGAGCGGCATTGGCCGACGAACTGTCCGTCCGGGGCTGGACCGAGGTCACGGTCGTCGACCAGGGCCCGCTGCCCGCTACCGGCGGGTCGACGTCCCACGCCCCTGGCCTGGTGTTCCAGACCAACTCCTCGAAGACCATGACCGAACTGGCCCGCTACACCGTGGAGAAGTTCCGCTCCCTCGATGTGGAGGGGCAGCCCTGCTACCTCCCGGTCGGCGGCCTGGAGATCGCCACCAGCCCCGAGCGCAGCGCCGAACTACAGCGCAGGCACGGCTGGCTGACCTCCTGGGGCATCGAATCCCGGCTGATCGGCCCGGACGAGTGCGTCGAGCTGCACCCCCTGGTGAATCGCGAACGTGTACTCGGCGGGCTGTTCATCCCCACCGACGGCCTGGCCAAGGCCGTCCTTGCGGTCGAGGCGCAGCTCAAGGCCGCCCAGGACCGCGGCGTCCGCGCCCTCGCCCACCATGAAGTCCTGGACATCCGCACCGAGGACGGCCGCGTCAGCGCCGTCGTCACGGACCAGGGGGAGATCCCCGCGGATATCGTCGTCTGCTGCGCCGGCATCTGGGGCCCCAAGATCGCCCGCATGGTCGGGATGAACCTCCCCCTGACTCCGCTGGCACACCAGCTTGCCTGGACCGGCCCCGTGCCGGCGATCGCCGGGCAGACGGAGGAGGCCGCCCGCCCGATCCTGCGCCACCAGGACGCCGACCTCTATTACCGCGACCGCTTCGACCAGCTCGGCATCGGTCACTACGGCCACCGGCCCATGCCCATCGACCCCGACGACATCCTCTCCGTCGACGCCGCCGAGCAGATGCCTTCCGTGCTCCGCTTCACCGAGGACGACTTCGCCAACGCCTGGACCGAGACCCAGAACCTGCTGCCCGCCACGAAGGACGCCAAGGTCGAGGAGGGCATCAACGGGCTCTTCTCCTTCACCACCGACGGGCTTCCCCTGCTCGGTGAGTCGCCCGACGTCAAGGGCTTCTGGGTCGCCGAAGCGGTCTGGGTCACCCACTCCGCCGGTGTCGGCCGTGCCGTGGCCGAGTGGCTCGTCGACGGCCACTGCTCCTCATTCGACCTGCACGAGTGCGACGTCAACCGCTTTGAACCGCACCAACTTGCGCCCGCGTACGTCCTCGCGCGCGACTGCCAGAATTTCGCCGAGGTCTACGACATCCTCCACCCTCTCCAGCCGGCCGGTGCGCCCCGGCCCCTGCGCACCAGCCCGTTCCACCCCCGCCAGCAGGAGCTCGGCGGGTACTTCCTGGAGGCCCACGGCTGGGAGCGGCCCCAGTGGTACGCCACCAACGAACACCTGCTGGCAGGCCGGAACATACCCACGCCCGACGACTGGGCCGCCCGTTACTGGTCGCCGATCGTCGGCGCCGAGGCCCAGGCCACCCGCGAGTCCGTCGCCCTGTACGACATGACGGCCCTCCCGCGCCTGGAGGTCACCGGCCGTGGCGCGGCCGCCTTCCTCCAGAGCATGACCACGGCCAACGTCATCAAGTCCGTCGGATCGGTCACCTACTCCCTCATGCTGGATCACGACGGCGGCATCCGCAGCGATGTCACCGTCGCCCGCCTCGGCCGCGACCGCTTCCAGGTCGGCGCCAACGGCAACCTGGACCTGGACTGGCTCACCCGGCACCTGCCCGAGGACGGCTCCGTGCAGGTGCGCGACGTCACGGCCGGCACCTGCTGCATCGGCCTGTGGGGACCCAACGCGCGCGAGGTCCTCCAGCCGCTCGCCGACAAGGACTTCTCCAGCAAGGGTCTGCGCTACTTCCGCGCCCAGCACGCCCACATCGGCTCCGTTCCCGTCACCGCTATGCGGCTGTCGTACGTGGGGGAACTGGGCTGGGAGCTGTACACGACCGCCGACATGGGGCTGAAGCTGTGGGACACCCTCTGGGAGGCGGCCCGGCCCTACTGCGGCATCGCGGGCGGCCGCGGCGCCTTCAACAGCCTGCGCCTGGAGAAGGGATACCGCGCCTTCGGCACCGACATGACCTACGAGCACGACCCGTACGAGGCCGGCGTCGGCTTCGCGGTGAAGATGGACAAGGGCGACTTCATCGGCCGAGCCGCGCTGGAGCGGCGCGCGGCCGACGTACGCCGCCGCCTGACCTGCCTGACCATCGACGACCCGCTCTCTGTGGTCATGGGCAAGGAACCCGTGTACGACGGCGACCGGCCGGTCGGCTACGTCACCAGCGCCGCCTTCGGCTACACGATCGGCAAGGGCATCGCCTATGCCTGGCTGCCCGCTGAACTCGCCACCACCGGACGCGCACTCACCATCGGCTACTTCGACCAGCGCATCCCCGCGGTCGTCGCCGAGGAACCCCTGTTCGACCCGACGATGCAGCGCCTGCGGGGCTGACGAAAGGAAAGCTCTGTGACCGCAATGACCCTCGACGGCCGCCGAACAGCGACCGCCATTCGCGCCGAACTCGCGGACCGTGTTGCAGCGCTTGCCGAGCGCGGCATCGTGCCCGGCCTCGGAACGGTGCTGGTCGGTGACGACCCCGGCAGCCACGCCTACGTGGGCGGCAAGCACCGTGACTGCGCCAAGGTCGGTATCACCTCGATCCGGCGCGAACTGCCTGCCGACGCCACGCAAGCCCAGGTGGAAGCCGTCGTCGACGAGCTCAACGCCGACCCGGCGTGCACCGGCTACATCGTCCAGCTGCCCCTTCCGCGCGGGCTGGACGCCAACGCCGTACTGGAGCGGATGGATCCGGCGAAGGACGCCGACGGCCTGCATCCGGTCAACCTGGGCCGACTGGTCCTCGGTGTCGAGAGCCCGCTGCCCTGCACCCCGCGGGGCATCGTCGAGCTGCTGCGCCGCCACGACGTGCCGCTCGCCGGCGCCCGGGTCTGTGTGATCGGCCGAGGCATCACGGTCGGACGGCCCATCGGCCTGCTGCTCACCCGCAGATCGGAGAACGCGACCGTGACGCTGTGTCATACGGGCACCAAAGGGCTGTCCTGGCACGTACGCGAAGCAGACGTCGTCATCGCGGCGGCCGGATCGCCCGGACTGATCACACCGGAGATGGTCCGGCCCGGTGCCGCGGTGCTCGACGTCGGCATCACGCGCACGGAGGAGGGGCTGCTCGGTGACGTCAACCCGGACGTGGCCAAGACCGTCGGATGGCTGGCCCCGATGCCCGGTGGGGTGGGCCCGATGACGAGGGCGATGCTGCTGGCCAATGTCGTCGAGGCCGCCGAACGCGCCGCCGAACCCCCGCCGGCCCGGGCATCGTCCGACGTCACCCCGTCCCCGTAACCGAAACAGGCTGCCTGAACGCTGCCTGAACGCGTCCACATCCCAAGGCGGGTCCTGGGCCGCACGGCTCCCGGGCCACCCGCACCTGTCAGGAGATCCGCGAGGAGCCCCGCCCCCGGAGGCTCGCTCCAACGGCCGTTCCTGCGCCACCGCCCAGAACATCCCGGCCGAAGACCGTATTCGGCCGGCCCTTCAGCGAGGAGCTCGACAGTGACACACGAGGTACGCGCCGTTGTTGCCCGGAAGAAGGGCGCTCCGGTTTCGGTGGAGACCATCCTGGTGCCCGACCCCGGCCCGGGCGAGGCGCTTGTGAAGGTGCAGGCTTGCGGTGTCTGCCACACCGACCTGCACTACCGTGAGGGCGGAATCAACGATGAGTTCCCCTTCCTGCTCGGCCATGAGGCCGCCGGCGTGGTCGAGGCGGTCGGTGAGGGCGTCACCGGCGTCGCTCCTGGCGACTACGTCATTCTCAACTGGCGTGCCGTCTGCGGTCAGTGCCGTGCCTGTAGCCGCGGGCGGCCGTGGTACTGCTTCAACACCCACAATGCTGTCCAGCCCATGACGCTGGCTGACGGAAACCCGCTGTCCCCGGCCCTGGGGATCGGCGCCTTCGCCGAGAAGACCCTCGTCGCAGCCGGCCAGTGCACCAAGGTCGATCCGAGCGCCTCGGCCGCCGCCGCGGGTCTGCTCGGCTGCGGTGTGATGGCAGGGTTCGGCGCCGCGGTCAACACGGGCGGGGTTGGCCGGGGGGACTCGATCGCGGTGATCGGCTGCGGAGGTGTGGGCATGGCCGCCATCGCCGGTGCCAAGGTGGCCGGCGCCTCGAAGGTGATCGCGGTCGACGTCGACGAGCGGAAGCTGGAGTGGGCCGGGAGGTTCGGCGCCACCGCCACCGTCAACTCCGCCAAGACCGACCCCGTCGAGGCCATCCGTGACCTGACGGGTGGCTTCGGCGCCGATGTCGTCGTGGAAGCGGTGGGCCGTCCCGAGACCTATGAACAGGCCTTCTACGCCCGGGACTTGGCAGGCACCGTCGTTCTGGTCGGCGTCCCCACCCCGGAGACGACCATCGAGCTGCCGCTGCTGGACGTGTTCGGCCGCGGCGGGGCGTTGAAGTCCTCCTGGTACGGCGACTGTCTGCCCGCCCGCGACTTCCCCGCCCTCATTGATCTCTACCTTCAGGGGCACTTCGACCTGGACGCCTTCGTCAGCGAGAAGATCGGCCTCGACGAGGTGGAGACGGCGTTTGAGAAGATGCACCGCGGCGACGTTCTGCGCTCGGTGGTGATCCTGTGAGCGCCCGCATCGAGCACCTCGTCAACAGCGGCACCTTCGAACTGGACGGGGGAAGCTGGGAGGTCGACAACAACGTCTGGCTGGTCGGTGACGACCGGGAGGTCCTGGTCATCGACGCGGCGCACGACGACGCGGCGATCGCCGCCGCCGTCGGGACCCGGCGTCTGGTCGGCATCGTGTGCACCCACGCCCACAACGACCACATCAACGCCGCCCCCGCGCTGGCAGCCCGCACCGGCGCGCACATGATGCTGCACCCCGCCGACTCGGTGCTGTGGAAGGCCACCCACCCGGGCATAGCCCCCGAGGTGTGGCTGGCGGACGGCGACGTGCTCACCGTCGCCGGTACCGACCTGCACGTGCTGCACACCCCCGGGCACGCGCCCGGCGCGGTCTGCCTGTACGCGCCCGAGCTGGGAGCCCTGTTCTCCGGCGACACTCTCTTCCAGGGTGGCCCCGGCGCCACCGGCCGCTCCTATTCCGACTTTCCCACCATCATCGCCTCCATTCGCGACCGACTGCTCACCCTCCCCGCCGACACCACCGTATACACCGGTCATGGCAGCAAGACCTCCATCGCGGCTGAAGCACCCCAACTCGCCTCCTGGATCGCCCGAGGGAGCTGACAAGCCCGGTTGGCACCGGAGCAGCCCCTTGCCCTTTTCGACCCTCGTTGTGTGGGCGTCTGCTGTCTTTTCGAAGGTGACACGATGACTGTGACGAATCTGCCCCCGAGTCTGATTTCGACGCTGCCCGGGGGCTTTTACACCGATCCTGAGGTCTTCCGTGTGGAGCAGGAGCGGATTTTCGAGGCCATGTGGTTCTGTGTGGCCCGTGCGTCGGACCTGGCCGGGCCGGGGAGTTTCCGGACGTGTCAAGTGGGGCGGGAGAGTGTGCTGGTCTCCCGTGCCCGGGACGGCTCCATCAAGGCGTTCTTGAACATTTGCCGGCACCGTGGTGCGAAGTTGTGCACGCAGGAGTCCGGTCAGGTCAAGCGGGCTTTTCAGTGTCCGTATCACGCCTGGACGTATGGGCTGGACGGGAAGCTGGTTGCCGCTCCCAATCTGACGTCGATGCCGGATGTCGACCGGGTCGAGTACGGGCTGGTCACGGTGCATGTCCGGGAGTGGATGGGCTATGTGTGGGTCTGCCTGGCCGATTCCCCGCCCTCGTTCGAGGACGAGGTGATGGGTGCGGTGGCCCAGCGGCTGGGGAGTGCGGAGGCGATTGACAACTACGGGATCGACGGTCTGGAGGTGGGCCGGCGGATCACGTATGACGTGCGGGCCAACTGGAAGCTGATCATCGAGAATTTCATGGAGTGCTATCACTGCGCCACAATCCATCCGGAGTTGACCGAGGTGCTTCCGGAGTTCGCTGACGGGTTCGCGGCGCAGTACTACGTGGGTCATGGGGCGGAGTTCGGTCAGGAGGTGAAGGGCTTCACCCTTGACGGGGGTGAGGGTCTGGACCGGATTCCGGGGGTCGGTGAGGAGCAGGATCGTCGCTATTACGCGATTACCGTCAGGCCGCAGGTGTTCATCAATCTCGTTCCCGATCACGTGATTTACCATCGGATGTTTCCGGTGGCTGCCGACCGGACGGTGGTGGAGTGTGACTGGCTCTACCTTCCGCATGTCGTGGAGAGCGGTAGGGATGTCGAGCGTTCGGTGGAGCTCTTCCACCGTGTGAATCAGCAGGACTTCGATGCCTGTGAGCGTACGCAGCCGGCGATGAGTTCCCGTGCCTACGCCAAGGGCGGTGTCCTGGTACCCAGCGAGCACCACATCGGCGAATTCCACACCTGGCTTCAGAACCGACTGGCGGGTCCGACCCACTGACCCGTCCCCGCTCCCGCGCAACTATCCAATTGCTGTGCGGCCTCGGGCAGCCACGGACAGCAACTGACAGCTCCCGCCCCGGCGGCAGGCGGCACGATCCGCTCCGGCCCGTCATCCGGCACGAGCCACGGTGCAGGGGGTGGCGAGACGAACGCTCCACCGAAATCACAGAACAGCCAGCCGCACCACCCCACCTCAATGTGTGAGGAGCTCCAATAATGTGACCATGCGGATTCCTCGAGTGCGGCGATTGCCCGTACCGCCTTCCCGCCCGTTCAACCGGTGGGGTAGGCGGAATCGGCGTGCGGCTCCACGTCCGGGAAGCGGGCAACGTGAGCGGTCGGAAGGCGAACGGCAGGCCCCGCGCCGGTCCAAGGACCGGCGACTGCACTCGCTGCTCAGCGTGCGCACTGCCGCGGGCCAAGTATTTGCGCTGCAAGTCGTGCTCGTGGTGCTGCTCGCTTGTGCAGCTGTGATCGCTCTCGTCCTGCAGGCGCGGGGGGCGAGACTGCAGGAGGCCCGCGATCGCTCGCTGGTCGGCGCACAGACCTTCGCACGGGCCCCGGGGACGCTGAGCGCCATGAAATCCTCCGACCCCAGTGCACTGCTGCAGCCGCGTGCGGAGGAAGCCCGGAAGGCATCCGGTGTGGACTACATCATCGCCTTCAACACGTCCGGCTTCCGTTGGACCCACCCGGACCCGGACCTGATCGGCAAACACGTCGTCGGTTCCTATGCCGAAGCGCTCAGCGGCAGAGTGCACCAGGAGACCTATGACACGCCGGGAGTTGGCCGTGCCGTGGACTCCATGGTTCCCGTCTTCGACACCGACGGCTCGGTTGTCGGGCTGGTCTCCGTCGGGATCAAGGTCAAGAGCGTGAACGCGGCGGTGGCGAAGCAACTGCCGATGATCTTCTCAGCCGCGGGTGGTGCGCTCGTCGTGGCCATGGGCGGGTCGGCGCTTGTGAGCCGGCGGCTGGTGCGCCAGACGCGCGGCCTGGGCCCCGCGGAGATGACTCGGATGTACGAGCACCACGACGCGGTGCTGCACTCAGTGCGGGAGGGCGTGCTCATCATCGACGGCGACGCTCGGCTGCTGCTGGCCAACGATGAGGCGCACCGGCTGCTCGAGCTGCCTGAAGACGCGGAGGGCCGTCGGATCACCGACCTGGGCCTGGCCCCGGGCACAGCCAGGCTGCTCGCCTCCGGCCGGACGGCCGACGATGAGGTGCACCTGGCGGGGGACCGGCTGCTGGTCGTCAACCTGCGCCCCGTGGCCGGCCACGGAGGACCGCCCGGCAGCGTGGCGACGCTGAGGGATTCCACCGAGCTGCGGACACTGGCGGGCCGGGCCGAGGCGGCGCGGGAACGCCTGCAGTTGCTCTACGAGGCCGGGGTACGGATGGGCGCCACACTGGACATGGCGGGCACCACCGACGAACTGGCCGGGATCGCGGTTCCCCGCTTCGCCGACTTCGCCACAGTCGAACTGTTGGATGCGGTCCAGCGGGGTGAGGAACCGGACGGCGCGAGCCTGACCATGCACCGAACCGCCCTGCGTGGCGTCAGGGACGACCACCCGCTGTACCCGGTGGGGGAGAGGATCACCTTCCTGCCGGCGATGCCGCAGGCGCGGGGGCTGCGGGACGGTCGCGCAGTGCTGGAACCCGATCTGAGCGTCGCGTCGGACTGGCAGGCACTCGATCCCGAACGCGCTGAGCGCATCGTCAGCTTCGGTATCCGCTCGCTGATCAGCGTTCCGTTGCAGGCCCGCGGCGTCGTGTTGGGGATGGTCGGCTTCTGGCGCTCGGAGAAGGAACCCTTCACGGAGGAGGATCTGTCCTTCGCCGAGGAGCTGGCCGCTCGCGCGGCGGTATGCGTCGACAACGCCCGCCGCTACACCCGGGAGCATGCCACGGCGGTCACCCTGCAACGCAGCCTGCTGCCCCGCACGCTGCCCGAGCAGTCGGCGCTGGAGGTGGCCTACCGCTATCTGCCCGCTCAGGCCGGAGTGGGCGGGGACTGGTTCGACGTCATCCCTCTGCCCGGCGCCCGCGTCGCATTGGTCGTCGGTGATGTCGTCGGACACGGCCTGCACGCGGCCGTCACCATGGGCCGCCTGCGCATCGCCGTCCACAACTTCTGCGCCCTCGACCTGTCCGCCGACGAGCTCCTGGGGCACCTGGACGAGCTGGTCGCCCGTATCGACCAGGGCGAGCCCGGCGACGGCGAGAGCGCGGGCATGATAGGTGCGACCTGCCTGTTCGCGATCTACGATCCGGTCTCCGGAGACTGTTCCATCGCCCGGGCCGGCCACCCCGGCCCTGCCCTCGTCCACCCCGACGGCACCGTCTCCTTCCTCGACGTCCCCGTCTCCCCACCGCTCGGTCTCGGCGCCGGACTGCCGGTCGAGACCGCTGAACTGCACCTGCCCGAGGGAACTCAGCTGGCCCTGTACACGGACGGACTCATCGAGGACCGCCGTCGCGACATCGATACGGGTCTCGCACTCCTGGGAGACGCCCTGGCACATTCCGGCCAGGACCCGGAGCAGACCTGTCAGGCGGTACTCGATGCCATGCTGCCCGCCCGCCCCGGCGATGACATCGCCCTTCTGGTGGCCCGGACCCGGCTGTTGGCCCCGGATCAGGTCGCCGACTGGGACGTGCCCTCCGATCCCGCCGCCGTCTCCCGCGTCCGCGCTGCCTGCGCTCGCCGGCTGGAGACCTGGGGCCTGGACCAGGTTGCCTTCGCCACGGAACTCATTCTCAGCGAACTGGTCACCAACGCCATCCGCTACGGCACCGGCCCCATCCGGCTTCGTCTGCTGCACGACCGCGACAGCCTGATCTGCGAAGTCGCCGACGGCAGTAGTACCTCCCCACATCTGCGCCGGGCCGAGATCACCGACGAGGGTGGTCGCGGCCTGTTCCTCGTCGCCCAGTTCGCTCGGCGTTGGGGCACTCGGTACACCACCCACGGCAAGGTCATCTGGACCGAACAGTCCTTGCACGACGCCGCAGCCGGACCCGGTGGAGCCCTGGGCGACATCCTGCTGGACCAGTGGGACGACCCTGAACTGTGACCGTGCGCCGTCGCTACCTCGACGAGACTGACGGCCATCAGGCCCGGGCCGTGACGTGGCGACGGCTGAGGCACGGCTGCCGCGGTAGCGCCACGCGCTTCGTCCGCGCGCCGCGCGCCAGCGCTCCGGGCCCGCGCCATGAGCCAGCGGTACGGGCTCTCGCTACGAGCCTGCGCAACGAGCTTGTGGCGTTCGGTTGTTGGGCCCCTGCGGGCGGTCCGCCGAAGCCTGCCCTGTGACCGGGTTCCACCTCGGCGAAGACGTGCTGTCGAGGGCTGGTTCAGCCGGCCCTTGACAAGCCCCCTGGATGCCAGAAAGCATGTTGCGTATAGCGAACCGCGTTGTGTTATTCGAAACAACGCACAATCTCTTCCTCCGTCCCGAAGCTGGGCGCATGGCCGTCCGCCGAGGGCCGTCCATTCCTGTCGGGCCCCCGTAACCTGGAGGTTCCCCATGATCACGGTGTGCCGGATCGAAGATCTGCCGCCCGGTGAATCCATCCGTGTCACCGACGGTGTCCCCGCCCCCATCGCGGTGTTCCACACCGAAGACGGCGAGGTCTACGCCATCGACGACACCTGCACGCATCAGGACGCCTCACTGGCGGACGGCTGGGTGGAGGGCTGCTTCGTCGAATGTCCCCTGCACACGGCCTTCTTCGACCTGCGGACCGGTCGCCCGACCTGCCCGCCGGCGAAGTACCCGGTGCGCACCCACCAGGTTTCCGTGCAGGACGGCCACGTCCTGCTTCACGTCGGCGTCGTGGCGCCGGCATGAGGAGCATCACCGTCATCGGGGCCTCGCTGGCCGGGCTGTACGCCGCGCGTGCCCTGCGCGACCAGGGTTTCGACGGGCGGCTGGTGATCGTCGGTGACGAGAACCACGAGCCCTACGACCGCCCCCCGCTGTCCAAGGCATTTCTCACCGGCGCCACCGGCCAGGGGCAGCTGACCCTGGCCGACGCCGACGAGACCGCCGAGCTCTATGCCGAATGGCACCTCGGCACCAAGGCCACCGGCCTGGACACCGGCGGAGGCGCGGTGCTCCTCGACGGCGACCGGGCGCTGGACACCGACGCCGTGGTCATCGCCACGGGTGCCACCCCGCGGCACCTCCCCGGCCAGGAGCCCGCCGACCCGGCGGAATCCGGCGTGCACACCCTGCGCACCCTCGACGACGCCCAGGCGCTCCGCGACGACCTGGCCCGTGGCCCGGCCCAGGTCGTGGTCATCGGTGGCGGATTCATCGGCGCCGAGGTCGCCTCCTCCTGTGCCGTCCTCGGCCATGACGTCACCGTGGTGGAGGCCGCCCCGCTTCCTCTCGTACCCCAGCTCGGGGAGGAGATGGCCCGGGTCTGCGCCGATCTGCACGCCGACCACGGCGTCACCCTGGTCACCGGTACGGGCGTTGCCGGGCTGCAGAGCGGCGGCCGAGAGGGGCGCGTCACCGGGGTGGAGCTGAGCGACGGGCGGCTGCTGCCCGCCGATGTGGTCGTGGTCGGGATCGGCGTACGGCCCAACACCGGCTGGCTGGAGGACTCCGGGCTGCTGCTGGCCGACGGCGTCGTGTGTGATGCGGGCTGTGTCACCGCGCTGCCGAACGTCGTAGCCATCGGGGACGTCGCCAGAGTGGACGGCAGTCGCGCCGAGCACTGGACCAGCGCCACCGAACAGGCCACCACCGCCGCGCAGAACCTGCTCGCCGGCAGCACGGTCGCCACCCATCGGAGCGTGCCGTACTTCTGGTCCGACCAGTACGGGGTACGGATACAGTTCGCCGGCCGACGGCTGCCCACCGACACCCCGCGGATCGTCGAAGGCTCCGCCGACGACCGCAGCTTCCTCGCCTGCTACGAACGCGACGGGCAGACCACCGCCGTCATCGCCGTCAATCGCCCCCGCCCCTTCATGCGGCAGCGCCGCGAACTGATGCGCGCCGCGCAGCCGGTCACGACCTGAGCCCGGCCCGGCCGTCACCGCCGGGCCTTCGCGGGCCGCGGCCGGGGCCCGCATCGCCGCCGCGTCCCCCGGCGGTGGCTCGCGCCCGCCGGTAACCGACACACCCTCCCGCAGGGAGTGGTCGTGGCAGGTGCGGTACGACCCTCAACCCACGGAGCATGGCGTGGCAATCAGCGTCTTCGACCTGTTCTCCATCGGCATCGGCCCGTCCAGCTCGCATACGGTCGGCCTCATGCGGGCCGCCCGGATGTTCGCCGGCCGGCTGAAGCAGAACGGCCTCCTCGCGGCGACGGCATCCGTGCGGGCCGAGCTGTTCGGCTCCCTCGGTGCCACCGGACACGGCCACGGCACACCCAAGGCCGTGCTGCTCGGCCTGGAGGGCAACGAGCCGCATACGGTCAACGTCGGCCAGGCCGAGCTGGATGTCGAGCGCATCCGCACCACCCGGCGCCTGCGTCTCCTGCGCGCGGAGATCGGCCCCTCCTGTGAGATCGACTTCGACGCCGGCACCCAGCTGAAACTGCACCGGCGCCGTTCGCTGCCGTACTACGCCAACGGCATGACCCTCTTCGCGTACGACGCTCATGACGCGCCGCTGCTGGAGAAGACCTACTACTCGGTGGGCGGCGGCTTCGTGGCGGACGAGGAGGAGGTCGGCGCCGACCGCGTCACGCTCGACGGCACCGTGCTGAAGCACCCTTTCCACACCGGCGACGAACTGCTCCGACTCGCCCGCGAGACCGGCCTGTCCATCTCCGCCCTCATGTTGGAGAACGAGCAGGCGTGGCGCACCGGGACCGAGATCCGCGCCGGCTTGCTGGAGATCTGGCGGGTCATGGAGGAGTGCGTCGCGGACGGCCTCTCCCGCGAGGGCATCCTGCCCGGCGGGCTGAAGGTCCGCCGCCGGGCTGCCGCCTCCGCCCGGCACCTGCGTGCCAAGGGCGACCCGGCCGGCCGCGACATGGAGTGGGTCACCCTCTACGCGATGGCCGTCAACGAAGAGAACGCGGCCGGCGGCCGGGTGGTGACCGCCCCGACCAACGGCGCGGCCGGCATCATCCCTGCGGTACTGCGCTACTACACGAACTTCGTGCCGAGCGCGGGCGAGGAAGGCATCGTCCGGTTCCTGCTCGCCGCGGGCGCGATCGGCCTGCTCTTCAAGGAGAATGCCTCGATCTCCGGTGCCGAGGTCGGCTGCCAGGGCGAGGTCGGCTCCGCCTGCTCCATGGCCGCCGGGGGCCTCGCCGAAGTCCTCGGCGGCTCCCCCGAACAGGTCGAGAACGCCGCCGAGATCGGCATGGAACACAACCTGGGCCTGACCTGCGACCCCGTCGGCGGCCTGGTCCAGGTCCCGTGTATCGAGCGGAACGGAATGGCGGCGGTCAAGGCCATCACCGCCGCGAGGATGGCGCTGCGTGGCGACGGCCGCCACCACGTCTCCCTCGACAAGGTCATCAAGACGATGAAGGACACCGGCGCCGATATGAGCGTCAAGTACAAGGAGACGGCGCGGGGCGGGCTCGCGGTCAACATCATCGAGTGCTGAGAAGGTGGGTGCCCGCCGGCCGACAGCAGCACATACCCGGCGCGTACATGCGACCGGACGCCGGTCTCATCTGCGTTCATGTGCACCCCAACTGGCCGCCAGCGCGGGCGAGTCCGCCTCGTGGGCTTGCGGCCGACCACGGCGCATGCAGTACGGTCGCGCCTCCTGTGGCGATCGGGCTAGCCGGATGCGGCATCGGCGGCAGTGTAAAGAGTCCGCGTTCGCCGGACGATCTGGACCAGCATGGCCCTCGGCGGATTTGATGGCGCGGCGCTCGTCCATCGCCTTGTAGCCCTCAGCGGCCTTGTCGAGCGGGAGTGTGAGGTCGAAGACCTTGCCCGGGTCGATCTTGCGGTCCCAGATGAGCTGGATCAGCTCAGGCAGGAACCGACGCACCGGAGCGGGACCGCCGAGCAGGTGCACCTCGGCGAAGAACAGTTCCTCGCCCGGAAGCTCCACCCTGTGCGCCACGCCCACGTATCCCACGTGTCCGCCGGCGCGGGTGGAGCGGATGACCTGCATCATCGATTCCTGGGTGCCGACGGCCTCGATCACGCTGTGGGCGCCGTATCCTCCGGTGAGCTCCTTGATCCTGGCTACGCCCTCGTCGCCGCGCTCTGCGACGATGTCGGTCGCGCCGAACCCGCGGGCGAGCTTCTGCCGCGACGCGTGCCGCGACATCGCGATGACCCTTCCCCAAGCTCTCGACTTCGCTCGAGCAGGGGAGACCCCATCGCGCCCAGCTGCTTCGCGGCCAGAACAGCGAGGAGGCCGACGGCACCGTCACCGACCACGGCCACGGTCTTACCCGGCCCGGCCTCAGCGGCCACGGCGCCGAACCAGCCCGTTCCGAGCACATCGGAGGCGGCCCGGAGCGAGGGGACCAGGTCGTCGTCCGGCATTCAGGGGGGTGGCGACGAGGGTACCGTCGGCCAGCGGCACCCGCAGGTACTCCGACTGTGCCCCACCGGCGCCGACGTACTCGGCGTGCGCGCACCGTGACTGGTAGCCGGCTTCGCAGATTTCACAGGTGTTGTCCGAGGCGAAGAACCAACCGACGACGAAGTTACCGAGCTTGATGTTCTTCACCTCGTCGCCGATCTCGGTGACCACGCCGACGGATTGGCCACGCCCCAGTCAGTCGACAGACGTGGACCCGTCTCGCTGCGCAAGGTGGTGCTGACCGGGGTTGGCTGGCTGGTCGGGCTGTTCTTCATCGCGCCGTACCTTGTGATGCTCGGGACGGCTCTGAAGCCCGAGCACGAACTGATGCGGTCGTCTTACCTCCCGTCGGAGTGGCACTGGTCCAATTTCGTCGACGTGTGGAGGGCCGCACCGATCTGGCAGAACATGAAGGTGTCGCTGATCGTGGCCGCCGCCGCCACGGTGGTCACGCTGCTGGCCGCGTTGCCGGCGGCGTACTACACCGCGCGAAACCGCTTCCGCGGCCGGAACGCCTTCATGGTCCTCGTCCTCGTCACCCAGATGTTCGCACCGACCGCCCTGGTCATCGGCATCTACCGGGAGATGGTGGCGCTCAACCTTACCGACACCCTCCTGGCGCTCATCCTGGTGAACGCCGCTTTCAATCTGCCATTTTGCATCTGGATCCTGCACGGGTGCTTTTCGAGCATTCCGAAGGAGTTGGAGGAGGCCGCATTTCTCGATGGGGCGGGACGGATCACAGCGCTGGTCCGGGTAACGCTGCCGATCTCCCTGCCAGGCGTAGTGACAGCGATTGTCTACACCTTCATCAGCGCTTGGAACGAATACATCGTGGCCCTGACGGTGACGGCGTCGCCGAACCGTCAGCCCCTGACCGTCGCGATCCCGTCGTTCGTAACGCAATATCAAGAGCACTGGCAGTTTCTGTTCGTGACCTCGCTGATCGCGATTGTGCCAGTCGCGATTCTGTTCATCTTCATCGAGCGCTACCTCATAGGCGGTCTCACCGCCGGTTCAGTGAAATGACGCCAGAACACTGGGTGCACCGGCAGGCCAGCGTTTCCGATGCGCGACACAGGAGGTCGTGGATGACGAGAAAGATCGATGACGATGCCGTCTCAGCCCTGGGCGAGGAGCGTCTCGACTGGCGATTCAAGGCCGTACCGGCCGCCGCCCACGGCCTGACGACCAGACAGTTTCTCCAATCGTGACCGACGCTCGAACAATTCGGCACTCCGCTGCTGACGCTCGACGCCGACGCACTCCGGCACAACATCGCCACGATGGCCGACTGGGTCGCCGACGTTGGTGTCCATCTCGCCCCACACGGCAAGACGACAATGGCGCCGGCATTGTGGCAGAGGCAACTCGACGCCGGAGCCTGGGGTATCACCGTGGCCAACCTGCCGCAGCTGCGAGTGGCGCGCGCATTCGGCGTCCGGCGTGTGCTGCTGGCCAACGCACTCATCGACGCTCCTGGTCTGGCCTGGGTAGCCGCCGAGCTCGATCGGGACCCGGAGTTCTCGTTCGTTTCCTGGGTGGACTCGGTGCGTTCAGCGGAGCTGATGGACGCGGCGCTCCGGGGAACCACATCGGCGCGCCCTATCGACGTGTGCGTGGAGCTCGGTGCATCAGGCGGCCGTACGGGGGCGCGCGAGGACGGCGAGGCCATGGCCGTTGCCGACGCCGTCTGCAGAGCTCCCTCGCTGCGCTTGGTCGGCGTAGCCGGATACGAGGGTGCTCTTGCCCACGACGCGTCCCCGGCCGCGCTGGCTGCGGTCGAGGCCTACCTTCACCGGCTCGCGGCCCTGCACGAGCGGATCCCGTATGAGACGGCCGAGCCCATTGTCACTGTCGACGGAAGCTCCTATTTCGACCAGGTGGTCGACGTGCTCGGTGGCTTGGGCGCCCAGTTGGTGCTGCGCTCGGGGAGTTACGTGATTCACGATGATGGCTTCTATCGCGCGATGTCGCCGTTCGCCAGGCTCGGGGGACGCCAGCAGCTGCGTTCGGCCATGCACGGCTGGGCGCGCGTCATTTCCCGGCCCGAGCCGGGACTGGCACTCCTGGACGCCGGACGACGGGACCTGCCCTTCGATGAAGGGCTGCCCGAACCACAACGGGTGTGCGGACGAGGTCCGCTGACGGATGCCCGCATCACCGGGCTGAACGACCAGCACGCGTTTCTGGAAGGGGCCACGGTCGGGATCGGTGACGTGGTACGGCTGGGCCTGTCCCACCCGTGCACGGCCATGGACAAGTGGACACTCATCCCCGTCGTGGACGAAGCCGGCACGGTCGTCGACCTGATACGGACGTGGTTTTGATGGCGAATCTGGTGATCCGGGGTGCGACGGTCGTCGACGGCACCGGTGCGCCCGGATACATCGCCGATGTCGCTCTCGCCGACGGGCGGATCGCGGACACCGGGAACGGGCGGACCGGCCGCCGCGTGCTGGACGCCACGGGCCTGGTGGTCGCGCCCGGTTTCATCGACATGCACGCACACTCCGACCTCAGCCTGCTCGTCGAACCTGATCACCTGGCCAAGGTCGGCCAGGGCGTGACCACCGAGGTCCTCGGCCAGGACGGGCTGTCGTACGCCCCGGTCGACGACACGACGCTGGCCCGGATCCGGCAGGCCATCACTGGCTGGAACGGGGACCCGCCGGGCTTCGAGTGGAACTGGCGCAGTGTCGGCGAGTACCTGGACCGCCTGGATCAGGGCATCGCGGTCAATGCCTGCTACCTGGTGCCACAGGGATCAGTCCGCATGCTCGCCGTCGGATGGCCGACCGACCGCCAACCGACACCGAGCTGAACCAACAGCGGACCCTTGTCGCGACCGCGATGCGCGAGGGCGCCGTGGGCATGTCCAGTGGGCTCACCTACCCCCCGGGCATGTACGCGGACGACTTCGAACTCGTCGAACTGTGCCGCGTAGTGGCCCAACTCGACGGCTTCTACGCTCCCCACCACCGCTCGTACGGAGCAGGAGCGCTAAAGGCGTATGCCGACATGATCGAGGTATCGCGCCGATCCGGCTGCCCACTGCATCTGACGCACGCGACCATGAACTTCCCCGTCAACGCCGGTCGCGGCGCGGAGCTGCTGCGGCCGCTGGACACTGCCATCGCCGAGGGGTGCGACCTCACCTTGGACACCTATCCCTATCTGCCAGGCTCGACCACGCCGACGGCGCTGCTGCCGAGTTGGTCCTGCGAGGGCGGCCCGGATACCACCCTGGTGCGGCTACGCGACCCGGCCACGCGACGGCGGATCCAGCACGCGATGGAGGTCTCCGGGTCTTTCCGACTCCCGAGACGTATCAATTGTCGGCCGGACCATAGCGGAACTGTCCGACGACTCCGGCCGCCCGGCCTTCGAGGTCTGCTGCGACCAGCTACTCACCGACAAGCTCGGCACCATGATCCTCCAGCTCGTCGGAGACGAGAAAAACGTTCAGGCGATCATGAAACATCCCACGCACACCGGAGGAAGCGACGGGCTCCTGGCCCCTGCCCGGCCGCATCCCCGCGCCTGGGCCACCTTCCCCCGCTTTCTTGCCCGCTACGTTCGCGAACTCGGAATCCTCGGCCTGGAAGAATGCGTGGCGCATCTGACCGGACGCGCGGCGCGTCGGCTCAAGCTCGCCGAGCGCGGCTCCATCCGCTCCGGGCACCACGCCGACCTGGTGCTCTTCGACCCGGACACCGTTCGCGACACCGCGACGTTCGAAGACCCGCGTCAGCAGCCCGAAGGTATCCCATATGTCTTCGTCGACGGCGTCACCGTCATCGCAGACGGTCGCCACACCGGCGCCCTGCCCGGCCGCTCACTCCGCCGTCGAGCACAGGGAGGACAAACCTGTTGAGTCTTGTCCGGCTTCCTCGGCTGACCTGGTTCGCGGGGTCACGGCCGGTGTGTCATGCATGGCTGAGGGTACCGAACAGCTCAGCCGCTGGTTGCGCGGACATCCGGGTGTGGAGATCGATGGAGACTGACCGATCAGGAGGGGCAGAAGCTTCAGCAGATCGTGTAGCGGGGCAGTACCAGCTCGACGCACTGCCAGCCGACTCATCTTCCACGTCTTCGCCGCCCTCGCCGAGTTCGTCCGCGAACTCATCGTCATCGGCACCAACGAGGGCCTGGCCGCCGCCCCCGCCCGCGGCCGGGTCGGAAAGTGCCCCAGCGTCGCCACCGAGGAAGTCATCCGCGCCGCCCGCGATCTGCTGCCCGCTCCCTGCCGCTCCATCACCTCGATCGCGAAGCTGCTGGGCGTCTCCCTGGGCGCGCTCTACAACCACATCCCCGACCTACGCGAACTCCGGGCGACCCCGCAGCGCCCCGCCAGCTTGAAGCGCCCGCGAAGTAGGCGAACCCCAGCAAGATCGTTCTCACCGGGATTTCCTGCACCTCAACTACTCACACCCGGAGACCAGCCATGTTCTGGGTGCTCCTGTTGGGCCCGAACGTGTGGCTGCCCGCCAACATTTGGGCCCTGGATGAGGGGGCCGTGACCTGCGACTTCTCCTCAGTCTGGATAGGAGTCCGCCGATTCGGCTCTTCCTTGCTTCCCCTGAGGCGCACAACCATGAACGCCGCTGCCAGGCAATATGCGGTGCTGACCTGCGACGATGCTCAGGCAGCGCTGAGCGCAGGTTGGCGCCCCCTGCAGGAGCCACAAAACATGGCTGGTCTTTCACAGGGCGGCGACCTGCGTATTCGTGCAGTGGTGGCGGTGGAGGGGCGGGCGCGGCTGGTACCGCTCGCCTAAGCGCGAACAAGTGGTCGAACTATCGAAATCGCCGAAGCGGCCCCGCGCAGATTTGAACCCCCGGCAGGGCACACCGCAGGTGGGAAACGTGAGGGCCCTTACAAGCCCGGGGCGCTCGTCACGATTGAAGAGACTTACCGGATCATCAAAACGTAGTGTGAGCTTCCAGGGGGCTGGCTGAGTGGCCGGTCTTTGCTGCCTGTACGACCAGTCAGAGCAGGGCACAACACACCGGCACTTGGCGCCAGGGCGACCTGGCCGACTGGCGCCCCGCCGCAATGAGGCCGTAGGCCGGAGCCTGCGGAGACCTCTGCGGCTGCACCAACGGCCAGGTCATGGCCACCGTGCCGCAATGAGGCCGCAGGCTGGAACCCGCGGAGACCCGGACCGCCACCGACAAGACCGTTCTTGCCCGCCTTGCCGCCATGAAGCCGCAGGTAGGAGCCCGCGGGTCATTGGCATGGCCATGGCGCCATCCGCGCTTCCGGGCCGCGATGAGGCCGCAGGCCGGAGCCTGCGGAGACCGGGCCGTGCGCGTCGGGGAGGTCGCCCGCAAGTTGCTGCCGCGATGAGCCCGCTGGTCGGAGCCTGCGGAGACGTCACGGGAAACAAGGGCGAGCAGACCATGCAGGCCGGACCGCGATGAGGCCGCAGGCCGGAGCCTGCGGAGACTCCCGGAGGACCGGGAGTACCGGGGGCACGGCTACCTGCCACGATGAGGCCGCAGGCCGGACCCTGCGGAGACCCGACGTGCGCCGCGTCGCCGTGCTCGCCGGATACTCGCCGCAATGAGGCCGCAGGCCGAAGCCTGCGGAGACGTGCCGCAGCACGCGCACGCCTCACCAGCGAAACGGCGCTGGCCGCGATGAGAGGTCGACGCGGTGGCCCGCTTCGCGTCGACCGGGCACGAGTTCGCTGTGAACCCCGCCCCGGCGCCTGGCCCTGGGGCGGGGTGAGCCCCAGACCACCAGACCCCGTTGTCAGTGGGGTGATCCAAAGTACTGGGTATGACATTCTCAGATACCTCGGTTCGGTCCTCCTGGGCCCGTATCGACGCCTGGCTCCGCAGCCACGCCCCAGCAACGTTCGCCGAGCTGGCCCTGCCCGCGATCCCCGACGAGATCGAGACAGTACAAGCGCAACTGAGCCTGAGTTTTCCTGCGGAGCTCCTGGCGTCGCTTGCTTGCCACAACGGTGCGGAGCGGTATTCCGGTGTTCTGCCCGCCGATGCCCCTCTTGGGTTGGCGGAGATGGTGGAGCTCTGGCGGATGCGCGTGGAGATCTCCAAAAATGATCTTCCGCAGGAGTCGTTCGAGGAGGACTGCGAGCCCTGGTGGCACCCGGAATGGATTCCGTGGGCTGCGACGGACGGCCACGTGGAGGTCATCGACATGCGGCCGGGCCCGGAGCAGGGCCGGATCGGGTCAGCCCCGCATGACGGTAGCGGTGAGTTCGACGGCGGGTGGCCTTCGCTCGGCTCCTACCTGCACCAGGTCGCCGAGACCCTGGAATTCGGAGGAACCGTGAGCGAGCTGGCGCCTTACCTGACACCCGAAAAGGAACTGCGTTGGGTGTTCCCCGGGGAGGTATTCGTCGAAGACGAAGACCTGCTGCCGGCACCGACACCCCGGACACGCTGAGGCTCCGGAAAGACCGAGCACGTGAACCGTGACGGGCCCGTCACGGTTCACCGTCGGCTGCCTGACGGCAGCACCGTGGCCACATGTGCGGGGTACTACCGCCGCCGGGCCAGGCGGGCCGGGCCGATGTCGAAGGGGGCGGTCGCGCGACCACACGAAAGCTGAACCGCCCCCCCCCCCACTCCCCCTTCCCCCCCCCCCCCCCCCCCCCCGCCCCGCACGATGCAGTGCTGAGCCAACGACGCACAGTCGCTTACCAGCACGTCCATGACAGATGACCTCCGCAGGACGATCGCGGGAGCCACCAGCACGAGCACGCCATCGCCAGCTCACGCCAGCCCCGTGACCTGCGACTTCAGGATGAAAACTTTCCAGTGGGTTCCTGGGGCCCGGTCGTGGGCGTCTTGGGCTTTGGATGGTCGACGCACCAGCGCAGGACTTCCAGCATCAACCCGACTGCCCGGTCTGCCGACTGCGTCGAGTAGGCGCCCTACTCCGGGCCGGTGCCCGTGTCCAGGGCTGGGTGGGGAACCGTCTCCTGGGGCTTCTCCCGGCGGTGGACCGCAGCGTCCCGAAGATCGAACAGCCACTTGAACTCGTCGACCCAGGGGGTGTTGCGAGGTCCGGTACCGAACACGAGCTTCAGGCCCTCGCGGATCGCCGAGCGTCGCGGGGTGCGATTGTCCTTCCACTCGGCCCGGCGTGACTCCGGTACCACCGAGCCGTAGAGGGCATCCAGTGTGTGCGCTGAGGCGGCCACGGCGACCAGCGCAACGTCGAACTCCTCATTGAGTGCGGAAGACTTCGCCGCGAACTCGTTCGCTGCAACAGCCCGCTCACGAGCCACGCGGGCGGCTAGCGCTTGGTCGATCGCAATACCGGCCCAGCGCGGCCATTGACGGGCCGCGACCTCAATTGATTTTCTTGGCCGGGTCGATGCCTTGGCCGGTCAGGTGGACGGTGGCGGAGGTTTTGATGCTCTGGCTGTCGATCAGGCAGGCGCTGGGGTCGCTGGTGCGGCCTTCGGCCTGGCGGACTTTGCCGCGTAAGAGGCCGGTGAGCTGGTCGAAGATGCCGTCGGCTTCCCAGTGGGCGAAGTAGCCGTAGACGGTCTGGTGGGGCGGGAAGTCGTGGGGCAGGTAGCGCCAGGGGATGCCGGTGCGGTCGATGTAGAGGATGGCGTTCATCAGGGTGCGCAGGTCGTGGGTGGGTTTGCGGATGCCGTTGCGGGCCTGGCGCCAAGCTTCGAGGGTGGGGCGGATGAGTTCCCAGCGGGCGTCGGACAGGTCGCTGGGGTAGGGCCGTGAGGGCTGCATGTTGCCTGCGTACGCGGTGGCAGTTGGCTTGAGCAGGGCGTGTTGCGGGGGTGCCGGGTGCACCGGGGGTGCGTTTTCAATCTCGCGTGAACCGGTGGGTTTCTAAATGAGACAGGAGCTTTTGCAAGGAACCCGGCGCATAGCTGGTCTGCTGATTGCCCCAGAAGCCGTTATTCGGGCGGATCGCGTGGTTGGTGCCCCTGGCTGGCCGCTGAAGATCGCCATGAACCATCCGATAGGCGAATCAAACGCTCACTAAGAGAGGAGGCTCTGGATGAAAGCCCGACACGCGATGGCTTCGAGATCACAGAGCCAGTGATCATCTTCCCGGCAGCGTGCCTTACGTGACAGAACGCCTTGCGAGCCGCTGACCTGCGCTGATCGTCGGCGACCCTGGATAAAGTGCGCCGCGAAGGCCACGGCAGAGCGCGCCTCCAGTCTGGATCACGGAGGTGTGGGGGACTATGGGCGCGACCCCGCAGCTGACCAGGCGCCCGATGGGCAAATTTCGCGTTCTGACAAATGAGCTCTCTCACTCAGAAGATCAGAAACCATAGGTTTCTGCAGGTCAAGGCCGTGTACGCGCTTGACGTGAAAATGGCGCCCCCAACTTGCCACAACGCGAAAAACTAGATCCTCATCGAGGCCCCACCCCTCGACCTCCTCCCCGCGCACGCGAAGGTCCGAAGGGAGGGCGACCGCTTGTCCAGTGGGTCAGGGCCGGAGGACCTGGAGACGTGACGCGGGTGGCTCCAACGTGTAGCGCCCGCAGCCGCATTGGCCCGACGCGCGTCAGGCGTACAGGTCAGGTCAGCTGGGGGCGGCCCGTCATGGGCCGCCCCCACTGCCGTTCCCGTTCCTGGATCCGTGCTGGTTTGACGGGCAATCCCCCGAAACAGCCCGCTGGCCGCAGGTTCGAGTTCTCGGCAGGAGCCACCCGCAAGGGCTGGTCGTGCCGTATCTTCGCTGACCTGCGGAGATGCGCTCGTAGCGACGATGTTGGCACCTCTGCCCTAATCTCGCGTCGGCTGACGTAGTGCGATTGCGTACGACGCGCCGGGTTGGACCCTCGGCGGGGCACACCGCTGATGGGAACGACAACACAGCACCTATACAGGCCCGGGGCCCTTGTCGTCATTGAAGAGACATTCGTGCTTGCACGCTTATGAGCGGGCAGAGCCGTTCGGGGGCCTCGCGTTCAAGCCGTTCGTCCGTAGGAAGACCGGATCCCTGCCGACGATCACTTCCCTCCTGTGGCGAAAGAACGGGGTTGCTGTCCACTCTGTAGGCCGTGTGGGCTCTGAACAGGACGAATACCCTGGTCAGAACCCACACGCCCGGCCGGAGGTTCTCCCGCCTGTACCTGCGTTTTCCCAGGACTTCCCGCGCGGTTGCGCACGCGGAACGCAGCGCTGCGGAGCACGACACCCCACTGGCCAGTCGATAGCACGTTGGGCCTTGTTCTCTCCGCCCATGCGGAGAGAACATCGCGCTGTACGACGACAACGTCGCCGCCATCGGACCACCTCTGTGCTGGGGGGAGAGACCGACGACGCCGCCGGTCTCTCCCCCCAGCACCACGGATCACCTCCGGACACTCCCCTGCGCAGGCGATGCTCTCCGCGCGGAGAGTGGTCCGCGAGACTACTTCCGGAGCCTGGAGATGACCTGACAGCCCAAACCCAGGAAGGCCGCTGGGGAAACCTTCGATACGTCAGACGAAGGCACTGACGCTATCCGGTTCATCGCGGTCGGCATTGGGCGAGGCTACTGCGCGTATCTCCTGGTAGAAGATCCACAAGTGCTGGGCGACGGCCTTGCGCGCCGCGGTCGAGTCCCTGCGGCGTATCGCGTCCACGATGTACGTGTGATCCTTCGAGCGTTCCTGGGCCCGTGGCAGGCTCAGTGTGCGCTGGCGGAATTCCCTCATTTCTGGCACAAGCGGCTCGTACATGCTGGACAGGGCCGCGTTGTGGGCTGCCCGCACGATCGCTTCGTGCAGCTCCTCGTCCGTCCGAACCAGCAGGTCTACGTCGGCATGGTGTGCGGTGTCGTGGGCGACACGCAGCCGCTGCAGCTCCGCCAGCTCGTCGTCACTGGCTCGCACACAGGCGAGACCGGCGGCTGTGGTCTCGAGGCCGATCCGTACCTCGAGCAGTTCGGAGAGGGCAAAGCCCTCCGCAACGCCCCACTTCACATACTGCGTTGTCGGGTCGCCGGCGGGAGGCTCGCGGACGAAAGTGCCCTTGCCGCGGACGATCTCGATGACGCCGAGGGTCGACAGCTTGCGCAGCGCCTCCCGCAACGAGGTCCGGCCCACCTGAAGCTGTCGGGCGAGTTCTGGCTCCGAGGGCAATTGCTGGCCCGGTTTCAGTGACCCATTTGCGATGTTCGCCGTGATTCGCTCGGCGATGACGTCAGGCAGAGGACGTCGGGAAAGATTCTCCGATCCTGTCTGTTGACTGATGTCAGACAAGTGCTTACCTTTCCAGTCAGCTGTTGAGACCGCGTCCATCGTAACGGGGCGCTGGCGGCTAGGACATCACGTCGACGGGATGTGAGCGCACAGTTGCGCCCGGATGGGAGTCAATGGCACATGAACGACGACGGCAATTTGCGCGCGGTGAGGTTCGGGGTTCGCTTCCCCCCTGCTGTTTCGGGCAAGGACGTGGCCGAAGCGGTCGTGCTGAGCGAGCGCAAGGGCTTCGATATCGCCTGGATCGCCGATTCCCAGCTCCTGTGGCGCGATGTTTTCGCGACGATGGCGCTCGCGGCGGTGCGGACCGAGCGCATCGGCCTGGCCACTGCTGTGACGAACTTCGTGAGCCGGCATCCCAGCGTGGTCGCGTCGGCGATCAACACGGTCAACGAGTTGGCGCCTGGGCGGGTGCTGCTGGGCGTCGGGACCGGGGACAGCTCGGTGAAACCATTGTCCATGAAGCCGAGCACGCTGGCGCATCTGCGCGACTCCATCGACATGGTGCGCGGGCTCCTTCGGGGACGGTTTCACGACTATGGGCAGCGCAGCTCGAAACTCCGCAAGCCCGTCGGGGACGTTCCCGTGCACATCGCGGCCAGCGGGCCGCGTACGCTCGGCCTGGCCGGCGAGATGGCGGACGGGGTGCTGACGCTGGCCGGTATCTCCCCCGAGATCCTGGCCAGCACCCGTTCGGCAGTGCAGGCGGGAGCGGAGCGTGCGGGCCGGGAAATAGCGGATCTCGACTTCACAGTCGGCGCATTCTGCAAGATCACCGATGATATCGAGCGGGACGCGTCGATCCTGAAGCCCATCTGCCTGCACCTGGCGACCATCGGTGCGCAGGATTTCCTGCGGACGGCCGGGATCGAGCTGCCGCCGCCACCCACCGTTCCGGACGTCTACCCGGACATGGTGCACGCCGAGGACTGGGATCTCGCCGTAGAGCATGCGTCGCGGTACGTAACGGACGAGATGGCCGTCACATTCTCCCGGGCGTTCTGCCTTTTCGGCACCGTCGAAGAAATTCTCGGCCGGATTCACCGTGCGATCGATCTCGGCGCGACCGGCTTCTACTTGCGCCATGTCGGCAACTACACGCTGCCGCTTGAGCTTATAGAGACGTTCGGCGACGAGATCGTGCCGCGTGTGTCGGGAGTGCCGGCATGACCGATATCCTGCTGGATTCCCTCGTGGAGCTTGCCCGGGAGCCCTCGGCCGTGCCGCTGGGCAGCGCGACGCTGATCGAACCGGACGATCCGCTGCTGGTCCACTACGTACAGCGTGAACTTCGTCCGCGATTCGAGAGGCTTGGCGCCCTCGACATCATTGACCTGCCGCACAACCAGTTCACGGTGCGGTTCGGCTCAGGTGCCGGCCCGTGCCTGGCGCTGGTCGCCTACACACCCACCCAGCACCACAACCTGATGACGGAGCCCTGGTCGGGGCGGATTGCGACGCCGATCGACCGCGGTATCGATGAGCCGTGTGTCTTCGGCCAGGGCATCACCCAGAACAAGGTGCACCAGGCGTGTCTGCTCGGTCTTGCGCAGTGGCTGTACGACGAGCAGGTCGCGCTCGAAGGCACGCTGCTGCTCTGCGTCAACAACGAAGGACGCAGCAGCCACGCGTGCTCGGAGGGCATGCTCGACGCGCTTCCGATCACGCCCGACCTGATGGTCCAGCTCTTCCCCACAGGTTTCGACGTATCCGTGGGCAACCGCGGGCGCATCGATCTGTACGTCCATGTTCGTGGCACGGCCGCCCACTCGGCCAACCCGCCGCACGGTGGCAGGGTCATCGATGCGGTGGGCGTTGTTCTGGACCGGATCCGGAAGCTCGACGAGGAGGTTCGGCAGCGTAGCCATCCCCGGCTCGGTCATGAGCAGGCAGTGCCATACCAGGTCGTCTTCGACCCGCTGGCACCGCACACCCTCCCGGCAACAGCCAAGATCACAGTCGATCGCAGGCTGCTGCCGGGCAGCGATCCGCTCGACACCGCCGTCGAGCTGCGTGCGGCGCTCAGTGAGATATCCCCTGCCGGCTGCGAGATCACCGTCGAGCCGGGAGTGACCATGTTGCCGGCCTGGTTCCCTGAGGAGCAGATTGACCGGCTGCATGCGCTGGACTCCGCAGTGTCGCGGCACCTGGGCAGTCCAGCGCGGCATTCCGTCTACGGCGGCAGCTTCGACGCAGGAGGGCCGTCCGCGCGAGGGGTTCCGACCGTGATGTTCGGTGTGCCTGAAGAGGGCGACCTTCTCGGCGACGACTTCGTCCGCGTGTCTCATGTGCGGGCTCAGGAGCGCATCTTGCGCAGCACGATAACCACCTTCTTCGGGCCCGGGAGGCTCCAGTCATGAGCCACGCACGCAAAGTTCTCCTCTCCAGTCTGATCGGAAGCACCGTCGAGTGGTACGAGTTCTTTATCTACGGCACGGCCGCTTCTCTGGTATTCGGTGATCTCTTCTTTCCGGAGTTCACCCCGCTGGTGAGCACGTTGCTCGCGTTGTCGACCTTCGCTATCGCGTTTGTCGCCAGGCCGATCGGAGGGGTGGTCGCCGGCCACTTCGGAGATCGGATCGGCCGCAAGTCGATGCTGGTGTTCACGCTGACGCTCATGGGTGTGGCCACGTTCGCCATCGGTCTGCTGCCGACGTACGACCAGATCGGGGTCGGCGCGACCGTGCTGCTCGTCCTCGTCCGGCTGATCCAGGGCTTTTCCCTCGGCGGGGAGTACAGCGGCGCGGTGCTGATGAGCGTCGAGCACGCGCAGGCCAGCCGCAAGGGTTTCTTCGGTGCTGTGGTCAACACGGGCGCAGGATGGGGGCTTCTGCTCGCGAACCTGGTGTTCTTGATCATGTCTCAGCTGCCGGACGACGACTTCCGGACGTGGGGCTGGCGCGTTCCCTTCCTGCTCAGTGCGGCGCTCGTCGCGATCGGCCTGTTCATCCGGCTCAGGGTCGCGGAGAGCCCGGACTTCCAGCGAGTCAAAAGCGCCGGCGAGGTGCGGAAGGTCCCAGTAGCCGATGTGCTACGCCATCATCCGGTGCTGGTCGCGCTGGTATGCCTCGCCTATCTCTCAGCGGGCGTGACCTTCTACATCGGCACAGTGTTCTCCCTGGCCTACGGAAAGAATGAGGTCGGGGTAAGCCAGAGCACCATGCTCTGGCTGGTGATCGCGACCAATGTGCTCACCATCGCGGCGATCCCGTACTTCGGCTGGCTTTCGGACCGCATCGACCGCAAGCGGATCTTCCTGGCGGGCATCGTCGGCATGGCTGTGCTGCCGTATGCGTGGTTCGCCCTTCTGGGCACCGGGAACTTCACGTTGATGCTGCTCGGCTTCGTGATTCTCTTCATACCCTACGCCGCGAACTTCGGCGTCATGCCGACGCTCTTCGCCCACGTCTTCCCGGTGGGCGTGCGCTACACGGGTATGGCGATCGGCTACACGCTGGGCACCGTGCTCGGCAGCGGCCTGGCGCCGATCATCGCCGCGTTCCTGCTCGACCGGACAGGGAGCTGGCCGGCGATCGCCCTCTACATGAGCGGCGTCGGGGTGCTCTCGTACGTGGCCGCGCTCTTCCTGCGTGAACGGCCCGCAGTGCCGGAGCCGGCGTCCTCTGTCGCCCTTCCAGAGGTGCGCTGATGCGGTTTCTCCGCCCCGCCGGGCTGGCCGAGGCATGCGAGATGAAGGCGACCGAACCGGACCTGGTGCCGCTCGCCGGGGGAACCGATGTGATGGTCGAGTTCAACTTCGGCCGCGACAAGCCACACGGCCTCCTCGACTTGAGCCGTGTGGGCGAACTCCAGGAGTGTGCGAGGGACGGCGCGATGCTGCGGCTCGGCGCGGGGATGACGTACACGCGCATGATGGACGAGCTCGCTGCCTCCGCACCGGCGTTGGCCATGGCCGCCCGTACCGTCGGCTCGCTTCAGATCCGCAACCGCGGCACGCTCGGCGGCAATCTGGCCACCGCCTCTCCCGCCGGCGACGGGCTGCCGCCTCTCGTGGCGACCGGAGCCGACGTGGAACTGGCCTCGGTCCGCGCCACACGCGTCGTGCCGATCGACGCGTTCTTCACCGGCCCCAAGCGGACCGTGCTCGCACCGGACGAACTGATCACGGCCGTGCACGTGCCGGCACGTGCCGGCCCGCAGCAGTTCGCCAAGGTGGGCACCCGCAATGCGATGGTGATCGCCGTTGCCACAGTGGCCACCGCGCTCGACGCATCTCGTAGGCGCGTGGGAGTCAGCCTGGGTGCCGTGGCGCCGACCCCCGTCCGCGCGGCACTGGCCGAGGACTTCGCGTCGGACGCCTTCGACTGGAGCGGCGGCACGCCCTTGGACGGCGACGCCGCGGCCCGGTTCGGTGCGCTTGCTGCGGACGCGGCCGCGCCGATCGACGACGTACGCGGCACGGCCCGCTATCGCAAGCACGCCATCGCCGTGCTCACCGCCCGCTGCCTCACCCGGAGCTGGGAAGAATACCGGAGGAGCGTTATATGAGGTTGACCTGCACCGTCAATGCCGAACGCCGGGAAATCGATGACGTCTGCCCGAGCGAGAGCCTGCTCTTCACCCTGCGCGAGCGGATGGGCCTCCCCGGCTCGAAGAACGCGTGCCAGCAGGGCGAATGCGGCTCGTGCACGGTCTACGTCGACGAAGCGGCCGTGTGCGCCTGCCTGGTTGCGGCAGGACAGGTGGACGGCAGCGAGATCATCACCGTCGAAGGGCTCGGCGACGCCGAGCAACTGCGCCCCGTGCAAGAAGCGTTCGTCGAGACAGGCGCGGTGCAGTGCGGGTTTTGCACCCCAGGTCTGGTCATGGCTGCCCACGACCTGCTGGCGCATTCGCCGCAGCCGACCGACCCCGAGATCAGAGAGGCCCTGGCTGGAAACCTGTGCCGCTGCACCGGCTACGAGAAGATCCTCGACGCCGTCCGTCTGGCAGCACAGTGGCAGGGCGCCCGATGACCCTCACACCGGCACCTGCCCGTACCCGGCCGGGAACCGTCGGCGTGACCACGCCCAGGCCCGACGGCGTACCGAAGGTCCGTGGGGACTTCGCCTACTCCTCGGACCTGCACGCCGAGGGCATGCTCTGGGGCGCCACCGTACGCAGTGCGCACCCCTACGCCCGCATCGTTTCGGTCGACGTAAGCGAAGCGCTGCGCCTGGACGGCGTCCGGTGCGTGCTGACCCACCGCGACATCCCCGGGAAGAATCGCTACGGGTTGGAGACCCGGGACCAACCAGTGCTCGCGCACGACATAGTGCGCTACGCCGGCGAGCCGATCGCCGTGGTCGCTGCGGAACATCCCGACATCGCGCGGCGCGCGGCCGATGCTGTGATCGTCCGCTACGAAATGCTGGAGGCGCTCACGGATCCGGAGCACGCGCTCGCCGGCGAGGGGCCGCGGCTGCACGAAAGAGGCAACCTCGTCGCGCACCGAAGGATCCGCAAAGGCGAGGCCCATCCAGTCGCCGAGGTGGTGGTGCGCGGGACCTACGAGGTCGGCAGACAGGATCAGGCATTTCTCGGCCCCGAATCGTGTCTCGCGCTGCCCGGCGAGGACGGCGGAATCGACCTGCACTGTTCCACGCAGTGGCTGCACATCGATCGTGACCAGCTGTCGGATGTACTTGGCCTGCCGGCGGAACGGGTACGCCTGACGCTGTCCGGCGTCGGTGGCGCGTTCGGCGGGCGGGAGGATCTGAGCGTGCAGGCGCACGCCTGCCTCCTCGCCCTCCGCACCCGGCGGCCGGTGAAGATGGTCTACGACCGCGAAGAGTCCTTCGCCGGACACGTGCACCGCCACCCGGCGCGGATGGAGTACGAGCACGGCGCCACACGCGAGGGCCGGCTGGTGTATGTACGGGCGCGGATCCTGCTCGACGGCGGAGCCTACGCCTCCACCTCCCAGGCCGTCGCCGCGAACGCCGGCTGCTTCGCGGCCGGCCCCTACGAGGTTCCCAACGTCCATATCGACAGCTACGCCGTCTACACCAACAACCCGCCCTGCGGAGCGATGCGCGGATTCGGTGCGGTACAAAGCTGCTTCGGCTACGAGTCCCAGATGGACAAGCTGGCCGCCGTCCTTGGCCTGGACCCGGTGGAGCTTCGACTACGCAACGCCGTCGGCACCGGCAGCACTATGGCGACCGGCCAGCGTATTGAGGGCCCCGCGCCGGTCGCCGAGCTGCTGCGCCGGGTGCGCGTCATGGAACTGCCACCGCCACCCGACCTCTCAGCGGACGACGTTTTGCAACTGCCCGGCGGCGCGGCCAACGCCACCGGGGGCGAGAGCGTCCGGCGCGGTGTCGGGTACGGCGTCTCGGTGAAGAACATCTGCAAGTCGCTCGGCTACGACGACTACGGCACCGCACGTGTCCGGTTGTCCGTCGACGACGGACAACCGGTGGCGGAAATTCACACCGCCGCGGCGGAGGTGGGCCAGGGCCTCATCACCGTGCAAGCGCAGATCGCCCGCACCGAGTTGGGCGTCGACCGGGTCGTGGTACTCCCCGCCGATACTGCGGTCGGCAACGCGGGAACATCCTCCGCATCGCGGCAGACATGGGTCTCCGGCGGCGCGGTGAAAGACGCCTGTGCAGCGGTACGTGAACGACTGCTCATCATGGCCGCCAGGAAGCTGGACGAACCGGCGCAAGCGCTGGCTGTCGCCAACGGCGCTGTGACGTCGCGACGCTCGGGAGTGCATGTGGACGTGGCCGAACTCCTCGCCCACGACGAAATCGAAGAGACGCGCGTCTTCCGGCACAGGCCGACACACCCGCTCGACCCCGAGACCGGCCAGGGAGACGGGCATGTCGCCTTCGCATTCGCCGCGCACCGGGCGGTGGTTGATGTCGACACCGAACTCGGCCTGGTGCGCGTCGTCGAGATCGCGTGTGCCGAGGATGTCGGCAAGGCGATCAACCCGGCAGCGGTGGAAGGCCAGATGCAGGGCGGGATCGCGCAGGGGCTCGGCCTGGCGCTGATGGAGGAGATCCAGGTGGTGGACGGCCGGATCCAAAATCCGTCCTTCACGGATTACCTCATTCCTACCCTGATGGACATGCCCACCGTCCGGCTCGACATCCTGGAGATCCCCCGCGATGACTCGCCGTACGGGCTCACCGGCGTGGGTGAGCCGTCGCTGTTGTCCTGCCCTGCGGCCGTCGTGGCGGCGATCCGCGATGCCTGCGGCGTCGACCTCGCCCGCATCCCGGTACGGCCGGAAGCGATCGTCGGATGCTGAGCGCCGCCATAGCTGCTGAGAGAGCTGAAAGCTGCAGGAGACCAACCCACGGAGGTCTGCCACGGCCGCGGAGCTGTCCGGTGCCCACGATGCGTTACACCCGCGCGGTGACCACCATGGCACCCGGTACTGCTTCCCGGGCGCGTCGACAACCTCCATTGATCGTAGGCCACGCTCGGCGTCGGCGGCTGCCGGACCGATGCTGCGGGGTGGAGTAATCGACTTGGGCAGCACGCTGGGGGAGGGTCGATCTCCCGGATGGCCGACTAGTAGTAGGGCTGACAAAAGACCGTAATCGAGGTCGAGGAGATCGCTCGCGGCACCGACCGCCCGGCCCGCCCGCACCACTACCGCCACGTCCCGCGAGCGCCTGGCTGCTGCTCGGGTCGCCGCGGACACCGACCTCACGCGGCCGACTCCCGGTCCTCGCCGGTTGCATCCCATCTCATCGGACCCGACACCAAGTCTTCCCCCGTTGTCCCACGTGTAAGGAGCCAGCATGACCAGTTACAAGATCGCGATAACCGGCGGCACCGGCCCTCAGGGCAAGGGCCTGGCCTACCGCTTCGCCAAGGCTGCCCACACCGTCTTCATCGGTTCCCGATCCCCCGAGCGAGCAAAGCAGGCGGCGACCGACATCGCGCGCCGGGTTGGCGATGCCGCCCGGGTCAGCGGGATGGAGAATGCCGCCGCCGCCGAGTCGGCAGACGTCGTCCTTTTGGCGGTGCCCTACGACGGTCACGCGGCGCTGGTCGCGTCGCTGCGCTCCCAACTGGTGGGCAAGGTGGTGCTCAGCTGCGTGAACCCGCTCGGCTTCGACAAACATGGCCCCTACGGTCTCGACATCGCCGACTCCAGTGCGGCCGAGGAGGCACAGCGGATTGTTCCCGACGCCAAACTGGCGGGGGCATTCCACCACCTGTCCGCCGTGAGCCTGTGGAGCGATGCCGAGCTACTCGCTCACGAGGACGTGCTGGTCTGTGGCGATGATGACCAGGCCAAGACGGTGGCCGCCGATCTGGCGCGCGCGATCACCGGCCGCGCCGGCATCGATGTCGGCGCGCTCCGGCTGGCCCGTCAGCTGGAACCGCTCACCGCGGTATTGATCGGCATCAACAGACGCTACAAAGTACGGTCTGGCATCCACATCGTGGGCCTGGGGCACGATGGATGACCGCCGCTGGTGAACAACTGCCATCCAGCCGCACCCACATCGGTCCTCGGGCCGACCGGCTCGATGTGTGCCGGGTGAGGGGATGCGTGCGTGCGCCGGACCAGAAGGACGGCGGTCGGCCAGTCGCCGGCGTGTGGTGACGAGCACGCTGGCTCCAGCAGCTCGAACTCATCGTTCTGGAACCGCCGCGACAGCAGCTTCTCGCCTTCAGCGTTAATCACGCAGTGGTGGTGCATCTGCGGACGTCCCCCCCCGGTCGCCCAAGCCTCGGTCACGTTCCCCTCCGCCAACTCGTCGTACATCCATCCCTCAGACTCGCCGACGTTGCCTATAGCCGCGGTCAAGTCACAGTTCCCCATGGGCAGTCGCGTCATCGCAGAGCTGGCCGCTCAGGCGCCGTAAGCCATCCACGCGGCCCACGACGGCAGCCCCGTCCCAGGGCAGCACCTAGGTCCATCGATCTTCCAAGTAACCCGTTCCGACCCAAGTCAGAAAGGTAGGGATCAATGCTGGACATCGCCGAAGAGCTCAACCGGTGGTGCGAGCAGGGACGTGACTTCGCCGTCGCCACCGTGGTGGCGACCAACGGCAGCGCGCCCCGGCAGCCCGGTGCAGCCCTCGCCGTCAGCGCCGACGGCACGGCGATCGGGTCGGTCTCCGGCGGGTGTGTGGAGGGAGCTGTCTACGAACTATGCCAGCAATCCCTCCAGTCCGGCGAGGCCGCGCTCGAGCGCTTCGGTTACAGCGACGACGACGCCTTCTCCACCGGCCTGACCTGCGGAGGGGGCATCGACATCCTCGTCACCCCGGTACGGACGGGTGGCTCCCCGGTGGACAGCGTCAACCGGGAGACGCTCGCCGCTGCGTTGGCCGCCGTCGTCGTCGGGGAGGCGGCGGCGGTCGCTCGTATCATCCAGGGACCCATGCAACTGATGGGCCGGGCCCTGCACCTACGGTGCGACGGTTCGTACGCCGGTACCCTCGGCAGCCATCCCGAGCTGGACCGGGCAGCCGCGGGCGAGGCGCGGGCGCTGCTGGACGCAGGCCGCACGGCGACGGTCGAGATCGGCGCCGACAGCAGCCACTGTGGACGGCCGATCGTTCTGCTGGTCGAGTCCAGCGTCCCGCCGCCCCGCATGATCATCTTCGGAGCGATCGACTTCGCCTCCGCTCTCGCCCAGGTCGGCAAGTTCCTGAACTGCCACGTCACTGTCTGCGACGCCCGCCCAGTCTTCGCCACCGCGCAGCGCTTCCCCACAGCGGATGAAATCGTTGTCGACTGGCCACACCGCTACCTCGACTCACAGAAGCTGGACGGCCGTGCGGTACTGTGCGTACTCACGCACGACGCGAAGTTCGACGTTCCACTGCTGCAGCGGGCGCTGAAGCTCCCAGCCGCCTACATCGGCGCGATGGGCTCACGTCGTACGCATCTCGACCGCCTGGACCGCCTCCACGAGGTTGGGGTCACGGAACTGGAACTGGCCCGGCTTCGCTCGCCAATCGGCCTGGACCTGGGTGCCCATACGCCCGAGGAGACGGCCCTGTCGATCGCGGCGGAGATCGTCGCCGACCGCCGAGGCGGCTCCGGTATCCCGCTGACCGGAGCACACACCACGATCCACCACGGCGACACGCCTTCAGCGGTGGGACACATCGACTCGGCGGCCTGACGACTCCCCACGTGCTGGCCATAGGTGGGTGAGAGGGGGACGTACCCGTGGACTGGGAATGGAACCTCACCAGATCGACCGGGCGGTCAAACTTCGGTGGAACGTCTACGGCGTAGGTGACGTTACTTTCGCACCACGGCACCACGGCTCGAATCACGCATTTTTAACGGCCCAGCTGGCACGGCTGCAGAGGTAGCCTGATCAACCCTCCTGGTCGGCCGGATGGCCGATCCCGAGCAGCGCCAGCGGGTGCTGACCGGATGGCACGACCGCAGGGGTGAGCCCAAGGAGTTGGTCGTCGTCGAATCCGGCGACGAGCACCGCGCCCAGCCCGGCCTCAGTGGCTTGAAGGTAGATGTTCTGGCTGGCGTGCCCCGCCTCCAGCCACACGTACCGCTGCCCCCGACGCCCTTGCGGCGGCTGATCGGCGAAATGTTGCATGGCCGCGTCCATGTCGCCGCTGAGCAGTAGCAATGCCGCCGCATGTCGCAACCAGCCTTGGTCGGCAAGGGTGGTGCTGGCAACCCGGTCGCGGTGATCGCCGCCGACGACCGGGATGAGCACATGCCGCTCGGCGTCGTACCGGTAAGCCCCGGCGGCCAGACCGTCCACGTTGCCCGCGATCACTGTGAGCGTGATGGGGTACAACGCGTGCGCCGACGGGCAGGAGCGATGCCCTTCGGTGGTTCGTCCCTGCGCCGCCCACGCCATCAGGGCGACCTGGGCGATGCTCAGCGGCCGGGGTCCGAAGCTGCGCGTACTGCGTCGCCGTACCAGCAAGGAACCCAGGGTGCTGGTCGCAGCCGTAGGTCGAACAGGCGTCAGAGGCACTTCCGACTGTGTCATCAGGTCAGACAAGCACACCCGTTAAAGGGCGCCTAGTCTTCTGAGTCGTTCCTGTTCAGATAGCTGATGAGGCGTTCGAGAATCTAGTCTGGGGTTTCCGTCCGCATATAGGGCTTGAGGTCCGGTGTTCCATGCGGCGATCCAGGCACGGATGTCCTTCTCCAACGCGTGGACGGTCTTGGTGGAAGCCCCGTCGTATCTGCTTGTTCGTCAGCTCCGCGAACCATCGCTCCACCAGGTTGATCCAGGACGATCCGGTGGATGTGAAGTGCAGGTGGAAGCGAGGGTGAGCGAACATCCAGGTCTTGATGAGCGTGGCCTTCTGCGTAGCGAAATTGTCCAGCACAGATGAATGTCCAGGCCCACCGGGATCTGCCGGTCGAGCCTGGTCATGAACTTCCTGAACTCCGCGGCCCGGTGTCGGCGGTGGACTGCCTCGGCGCGCAGCGCGCTCTCTCCGGTCGAGCAAATCAAACTCGGACACCCCAACTGCCTCCCGTGGCGAGGTACTCCGCGGGGGCGAGTACCGCCGGTGGCGCTGCCGCTGGCGCTCGTGCCGGAGGTGGCTCCTCTCCTGATGTCCCTGGTCAAGCCGATCTATGTGGAGCGGTACGTCATGTACGCCTCGGCCGGGCCGGCGCTCCTGCTCGGGGCCGCGCTTCAGGAGCTGCGGCGCCGCCCGGGTCTCCGTGCGGGCTCGGCGGCAGTCGCGGGTGTCGCGGCGGTACTTCTCCTGGTTCCGGTAGGGAAGCATCTGCGCGCTCCGGCGAGCCGGACGGACGACCTCAACGCCATCGCCAACGCCGTGAGCGCGCGGGCGAACCCCGGAGATGGGCTGCTGTTCATGCCCGGCGGCAGCCGCGTCTGGAAGCTGCCCTACGCCTCCGCCTACCGCGGTCTGACCGACCTGACGAGCAAGGCGGACCCGCACACCTCCCGCACGCTGTACGGCACTGATGTGCCCCCGCGTGCGGTCCGCACCCGCATGCTCGCCGTCCGCCGCATCCTCGTGCTCCAGGACCCGGCGGGAACGCAGCGCGGCCAGGACGGGATTGACCGCGTCAAGCGCGCCACGCTGCGCACGCACTTCGTGCTGTGCAGCACCACCAGGGTTCAAGGAGCCCGCCTCACCGTCTACACGCGCCCCGGCACCTGCTGACAGCCTTAGTACTGCAACGACACTCCGTGGTGTCCTCTGCGTCTGTAATGGCTGACGCGGGCTCGGGCTTGACTTCTTCTTCGCCATAAGGACCAAGCGAGTACGTGCTGGATGCTGTGACGGGCGGGAAAGAGGA